>NZ_JBIMPP010000012.1:0-162048 GCF_043906805.1 Actinomadura sp. SCN-SB
GGATCGTCATGGCGCAGATGAAGGCAGCCGTCATCTCCGAGGTCAATGCGCCCTGGGTGCTGGAGGACCGGCCCGTTCCCGAAATCGGGCCGACCGACGTGCTGGTGCGAATTCATGCGTGCGCGATCTGTGGCACGGACCTCTGGATGGCGAATGGCCCCCTGTCCTTCAACGAATTCCCGCTGATCCTCGGGCACGAGGGCGTCGGCGAGGTCGTCGCCGTGGGTGAGGGCGTGACCAAGCGCAAGGTCGGTGACCGTGTCGGCATCCCGATGACCCAGAAGACCTGTGGCGTGTGCGATTTCTGCCACGAGGAGCACCCCATCAGCTTCGTCACCGCCATGAACTGTGCCAATCCGACGCTGACGGGTGTCACGGTCGACGGTGCCTTCGCCGAGTACCTCGCCGCCGACGCCAACGGCACCGTGCTGCTGCCCGACGGGATCTCCTACGAGGACGCGGCTCCGACGTTGTGCGCCGGCTTCACCACCTGGGCCGCGCTGCGCAAGGTCGACCCGAAGCCCGGCGCGAGGATCGCCGTCGTGGGGGTCGGCGGCCTCGGCCACTTCGCGATCCAGTACGCCAAGGCCGCCGGCTACCACGTCACCGCGGTGACCCACACGGCCGCCAAGCATGATCTCGCGAGGCGGCTCGGCGCCGACGACGTCGTCGCCGACGGCGCGGCGCTGAAGGAGGCCGGCGGGGCCGACGTCATCATGCACACCAGCAGCTCGCACGCCGCCGTCGTGGACGCCATGGACGGCATCAAGCCCTGGGGCAAGGTCGTCATGATGGGCGTCGCCACCGACGAGATGACCCTGCCGGCCGGACCGCTCACCTTCCAGGGTTATGAGGTCATCGGTTCCGCCCACAACGGCCTGGAATACCTGGTCGAGGCCCTCGACCTCGTCGCCCGGGGAGCCGTCAGGCCGATGGTCGACGTGTACCCGAAGGAGCGCGTCGGCGAGGCGTACGAGGCGGCGAGCAACGGCCGGGCCCGCTTCAAGGCCGTGGTCACGTTCTGACCCGATGCCGGGCCGCACGGCCGGCCGTCCCCGCGCCGAGGGCGTGGGGGCGGCCCCCCGCGGTCACTCGAAGAGATCGGGCTGCTCGCGGGTGATCTGGTCGTAGAGGGGCTGGTAGTTGATCCAGCCGACCAGGTCGTTGCCGATCTGCTGGTGGGTGAGGACGGCGTTGTCGTGCTCGATCGGCACGACCTCGCCGGCCGCCTTGGCCAGCAGCTGCACCTGGCACGAGCGTTCCATGGTGATGAACCACCAGGCGGCGGCGTCCACCGTGTCGCCGACGGTGAGGAGGCCGTGGTTGCGGAGGATGACGGCCTTGTTGTCACCCAGCGCGGCGGCGATGCGCTTGCCCTCCTCCAGGTCGGTGACGACGCCGGTGTAGTCGTCGAACAGGCCGTGGTCCTGGTAGAACGCGCACACGTCCTGGGTGATGGGCTCCAGTTTCTGGCCGAGAGCGGAGATGGCGCGGCCGTAGGTGGAGTGGCTGTGCGCGGCGGCCACCACGTCGGGCCGCGCCTGGTGGACCTGGGAGTGGATGGCGAAGGCGGCCTCGTTCACCGGGTAGCGGCCCTGCACGACCTTGCCCTCGTGGTTGACGAGGATGAGGTCGCTGACCTTGATGTGCTTGAAGGACATCCCGAACGGGTTCACCCAGAAGTGGTCGGTGTGCTCGGGGTCGCGCGCGGTGATGTGCCCGGCCACGCCCTCCTCGAAGCCGAACTTGCCGAAGAGGCGCAGCGCCGCGGCGAGCCGCTCCTTGCGGTGCCTGCGCTCCTCCTCCACGGTCTCGAAGGTCGGCGGCAGCCTGAAGATCAGGTCCGTGGCGAGCGCGTCCAGGAACTTCTCCTCGCCGGCGGGGTTGGTGTCGTCGGACATGGGGCGGCTCCTTCGGCAAGGGATGGGGCGAACAGTGTTCGGTACCACCGAACCCCAGGTTGCGGGGGTTCGTCTAGGCTGGCGGGGGTCAAGGGGCGCGGCGGGCGTTGTCCGGCGGGGACAACGGAGGCCCGGAGGGGCGCATGGCGGAGGTCGACGTCTTCCTGCGGCTGCTGTTCGAGCGGGCCGCGGACCCGGATCTGCTGGAATCCACGGTGAGGGCGTCCCGCAGCAGGTCGGAGCTGGTCGCGGCGCTGCCGGAGGAGGAGACCCGGCGGCACACCCGCGCCCTGCTGCGCGGCGCGCTGGCGGCGCTGCGCGACGGCGGGGAACCGGGCGAGGAGGTGCTGGCCGCGGCCGAGCGGCTGGGGTCGGACCGGGCCCGGCAGGGGGTGCCGGTCGCCGCGTTCCTGGACGGCTTCCAGGCGGGCCGTGCGCATCTGGTGGGACGGCTGATCGAGGAGGGCCGCCGCCTGGGCGTGTCCGCGGACACGCTGCTGGACGGCGTCACCCGGATCGACGCGATCACCACGGCGCTGGTGCACCGGATGGTGCACGCGCACCGCGTCGCCGAGCTGGAGATGGCCCGCACCGCCCGCGAGAGCCATGTCGAGACGCTGCGGCAGTTGCTGCACGGCGAACCGGCGGCGGCGCCGCCCTCGCTGGACCCGGACGGGACGTACCACTGCGTGGTCTCCGACGTCAGCGACCCGGCCGTGGCGAGCCGGCTGGAGGGCGCGCTGGCCGCGGCGGGCCAGGCGCTGTGCGGCCTGGTGGACGGCAGGCTGGCCGGCCTGGTCGCGCGCCTGCCCGCGCTGGAGGACGTGCCGCTGCTGGTGGCCTCGCCCCCCGCCCGGCCCGCCGAGATCCCGCCGCTGTACCGGCTGTGCCGCAGGGCGCTGCGCGCGGGCGCCGCGTCCGGGCTGACGGGGCTTCGGCGGCTCACCGACCTGGCCCTGCCCGCCGTCACCGAGGACGAGCCGGAGCTGGGGCGGCTGCTGTCCGCGCGGTTCCTGGACGGGCTGAACCCCGACGACCCGTTCCACCGGGAGCTGGCCGAGACCGCCCTTGCGTTCCTCGACCATGGCGGACGGGTCGAGGCCACGGCCGCGGCGCTGCACGTCCACGGCAACACCGTCAAGTACCGGGTGCGCCGCTTTCAGGAACTGACCGGCACTGCGCTGACGGGTACTGGGCTGACCGGCGGGGAGGGGTCGGCCGTGGTGCTCGCCGCGCACCGGTGGTGGGCGCTGCGCGACTGGATCCGGCGTCCCCGCGGTGATGGGATGAGGACATGAAGATCAGCGTCTTACTGTGGCCGACACGGTCCTGGCCCGAGACCGGAGCGTTGTGGCGGCACGCCGAGGAGCTGGGTTTCCACTCCGCATGGCTGTACGACCACATCGCGTGGCGGGGCAACACGCCCTGGTACGACGCTTACGCCACGCTGGCGGCCGCGGCGGCGGTGACGTCGCGGATCGGCCTGGGGACGATGGTCACCTCCCCGAACTTCCGGCATCCGGTGCCGACGGCGCACGCGGCCAAGACCATCGACCACGTCAGCGGGGGCCGGCTCTCGCTGGGCATCGGCGCGGGCGGCGCCAACCGCACCTCGGACGGCGGCATCCTGGGCGGCCCGGACTGGACGCCCCGCGAGCGCGCCGACCGCTTCGCCGAGTGGGTGGGGCTGCTCGACCGGCTCCTGACCGAGCCCGAGGTCACCTACGAGGGGACGTACTACTCGGCCCGGGAGGTGCGCGGCGGCGGCTGCGTGCAGAGCCCGCGCGTCCCGTTCGTGATCGCGGGGAACGGGCCGAGGGGCATGCGCCTGGCGGCCCGGCACGGCGCGGGCTGGGTCAGCACGGGCGAGCGCGCCGCGGCCGGGGACCCGTGGAGCGCGGTCCGCGCCCGGGTCGAGACGCTGAGCGCGGTGTGCGAGGAGGAGGGGCGCGACCCCGCCACGCTGCGCCGGATCCTGCTGACGGGATTCACCGGCGAGCCGTGGCTGGAGTCGCCGCAGTCGTTCGCGGACCTGTCCGCCCGCTACGGCGAGCTCGGCTTCGACGAGATCGTGGTGCACTGGCCGCGCGAACGCACCGCATTCGACGGCGACCTGGACCTGGACGGCGATATGAAGGTGTTCGAGTCCATCGCCCCCGCGGGGTGAGCCACGCGCGATCCCGGTCCCGTGCCGGGCGACCGTCGAAGGAGACCGCCGAATGCCCTATGTCCTGCTGGCCCTGGCGATCGTGTCGGAGGTCGCGGCGACGCTGTCGCTGCGCGGCTCGGAAGGGTTGTCCAAGGCCGGTCCGACCGTGGTGGTGGTCATCGGCTACCTGGTGTCGTTCGCGCTGCTGGCCAAGGCGCTGACGGCGCTGAACGTGGGCCCGGTGTACGCGATCTGGTCGGCGCTGGGCACGGTCGGGGCGTTCGTGGGCGGGGTGATGCTGTTCGGCGAGCCGGTCCGCCCGCTGACGATCGTGGGCGCGGGGATCGTCGTGGCCGGGGTGGTGGTGATGAACCTGGGCGGCGGCGTCAGCCACGGCTGAGCCGTGCCCGGGGCCGTGACGGCGCCGGTTCACATGCGATACCGCCCGCCTTCCTCGCCCCATTCGCCGAACGGCGGATCCTCGCCGGCGTCCAGCATCCCGGACACCGTCTCGTCCAGCAGCACGAATACCAGCCGGCGCACCGTGAGCCGCCGCGCGGCCTCGGCCGTCTCGGCGATGCCGGCGCCGGGGCCGGAGAACACCAGCTCGGCCCCCTCCGCCCAGTGCGGGAACGCCGTGTGCTCCGGTGCCCAGACCGCCGTGTGGTGACCGGCGGCGATCCGGTAGCCGTAGAGCCCCTCGCCCACCGGGAGGGGATCGACGCGCAGCGGCCCGTGCCGGAACGGCGCCACGGCGGGTTCGCACATGCCGGTCTCCCGGGCGATCCGCAGCAGGTCGGGGTGCGGCGCGTCGTCGCGGACCAGCCAGGCGTCCGCGGTCCCGGGCGGCTCGGAGCCCGCGCCGCCGTCGATCCCGACCCGCGTGTGACCGTACTCGACGAGCAGGCCCGCCGGGGCGAACCGGGGAGACCGCGCCGCCCCGGCCCCGAGCAGGATCAGGCGCGCCATAGCGGGATCGTCACCCCGTACGGCCGCCGCGTCCACCCCTGCGGGTGGCCGGGGTCCGGCGGCGGGCCTCAGATGGCGAGCAGGCGGTCCACCAGGTCGTGGTAGGCGCGCAGGGACCGCCGCAGCCGCTCGGTGTCGGGCGGCTCGCCTCCGTCGCCGTCCGCCCCGTCCCGCGCCGACTCGTCGAGGACGCGCTTGCGGTCGGCGATGGCCCGGCCGAGGGCGTTCACGACCTCGGCCGCCAGCTCTTCGGCGCGGCGCGCCGAATCCGCCGGGTCGTCCACGAACGCGGCCTGCACGACGTGCCACCGGTCGCGGAACCCGCCGGCCTCCGCCTCGTCCAGCAGGCGCGGGCGTTCGCGCCCGTGGTCGGCCGCCCGCGAGGGCATCGGCCGGGCGGCGGGCCGGGCGGGCGCGCCGCCGTGTTCCGGGCCTTGGTGGGGACGGGGCTCATCGCCCGGACGGGGTGGCTCCGCGGTGCGCGGTGGACCGGGCGTGTCCTGCTTCGGGGTGGGCGGGGTCTCCGGAGGGCCGGCGACCCGGATGTCGGGGGAGCCGGCGGGGGTTCGGGGGTCGGGGGGTGTGCCGTGCATGGGGCTCAGCTCCCTATGAGCTCTGGGCGGCCCGGTCGCCCGGCAGGGCCCCGAGCAGGTCGTCGAACAGGGCGCGGTAGTGCACCATCGCCTGGCGCAGTTCCTCGGTGGTGGCCTCCCGGCGTCCCGCGCGGACGCTGATGTCGTGACCGCGCCGGTAGTGGTCCAGGGCGCCGGCGTGCTCGACCGACAGGTGCTCGATCCGGTCGTCGAAGTCGCGCGTGGGGTAGCCGCGCTCGCCCATCACCACCAGCACCAGCCGGTCCGCCTGCTCGACGGCGGCGCCGGGCTGGTCGACGAACCGCTCCTGGACGGTCAGCCACTGCTCCCGGTAGCGCTCGCGCTGGGCCGGGTCGAGCTCGCGCAGCTCCAGCTCACGGTGCCGCCTGCGGCGGGACATCAGCTCCCGTTCGGCGGCCGCGCGGCCGCCGTGGCGCTCCACCGCGCGGTCGTACTCGGGCCCGAACCGTCGTCTGAGCCGCTGAGTGCGGGCACGGTTCCAGGACGCGTACCCGAGCGCGGCCGCCAGGGCGATGAGCGCCACGGCGGCCACGATCATGAGGATCGTCGGCATTGGTCCTCCCTGTGTTCCAGCGATGACCCGCCGATGCCCGGACAATCGCCCTCAAAACAGCGGTAAGGCCCCACGGCGCCGCCCGCGCGGGGGGAAACGGGCCTCCGTGCTGCGACAACGGAACCGGGCGGATCAGTGGAGATAGCGCCATGTCGGTAGACGGTCGGACGTGATGCGCTCTACGGTGATCGCGTGCTGTGATGGGGGGTCCACACGGTCGCTCGTGCGACAGGGGCGCGGGCCCTCGGATGGGAAGTGATGCGCGGTGCGCCATGCGTTCGGATTCGTGCTCGGCGTCCTGCTGACCCCCGCGCTGGCGTACGGCGCGGCGTGGGGCCATGTCCAGGCGCTGCAGTCCTTCGACGGGGCCCGGCAGGAGATCACCGACAGCACCCGGATGTACGGGGCCTTCGCGCTGCTGGCCGCGGTCGGGCTGGTCACCGGCGTGATCATCGTGTCGCGCTGGGCCTCGCCGCTGGTCTCCCTGATCCCCTCGCTGGTGCTGCTGGGCCTGTCGGCCTACTTCCTGGTCGACCCCGGCGCGGTGCTCGACCTGCCCGGGAAGGTCCCTCCCGCCGGGGACCTGGACCTCGGGATCCGCACGCTGATGGGCTCGGGCGTCTACGCGATGCTCGGGTTCGCCCTGCTCATGCCGACGTGGGCGCCGCGCCGCTGGAGCCCGGACCGCGAGGACGATGACGAGGACGCCGAGGTGTTCTACTCCGCCGCGCGCTGACCTCCTGCGCAACGGTCAGGGAGTGGTGGGCCGCCCGCCGATGTCGTAGGCGTCCTCGCCCCGGTAGAGCCGGGCCACGACCTCCTCGATGTCGGTCTCCCGCAGCTCGATGTCGCGCACGCCGTACCGTCCCGCCAGCTCGGCCACCACCGCGGCGGCGTTGGACGCGCGGGGCAGCCGCAGCCACTGCCGCGGCCCCTCGACCCGGACCACCTCCACCCGCGGCAGCGCCAGCGGCGGTTCGGGACGGTCCAGCTCCACCACCAGCATCCGGTCGGCGCCGACGCTCGCGCGCAGCCGCTCGAGGTCGCCGTCGAAGGCCGGCCGGCCCTTGTCGATGATGAGGACGCGGCGGCACAGCCGCTCGATGTCGCCCAGGTCGTGGGTGGTCAGCAGGATCGTGGTGCCGCGCTCGGCGTTGAGCCGTTCCAGGAACTCCCGCACCGTGGCCTTGCTGACCACGTCCAGCCCGATCGTCGGCTCGTCCAGCACCAGCAGCTCCGGGTCGTGCAGCAGCGCCGCCGCGAGGTCGCCGCGCATCCGCTGGCCCAGGCTGAGCTGCCGCACCGGCGTCCCCAGGAACGGGCCCAGCTCCAGCAGCGCGGTCAGCTCGGACAGCCGCGCCCGGTGCGCCGCGGCGTCCACCCGGTACAGGTGCCGGATCAGCGTGAGGCTGTCGCGCAGCGGCAGGTCCCACCACAGCGTGGTGCGCTGCCCGAACACCACCCCGATGCGCCGCGCCAGCGCCGTCCGCTGCCGGGACGGGTCCAGCCCGCACACCCGCACCCGTCCCGACGACGGGGTGAGGATCCCGGTCAGGAGCTTGATCGTGGTGGACTTGCCGGCCCCGTTGGGCCCGAGATAGCCCACGAACCCGCCCCGCGGGACCGTGAACGACACGTCGCGCACCGCCGTCACGGTCGTGCGCTCGCGCAGGATCCGGCGCCCGGTCCGCCGCCGTACCGTGAACGCCTTGGTGACGCCCTCGACCTCGATCATCCCGGTTCCCCCGTCAGCTTCCCGTCGACCGGTAGTGCCTCAGCCCGGTCCGCCACGCCACCGCCGCGAGCGCGCACACCGCCATCGCCGCCACGGGCGCGGCGAACCGCAGCCCGTCCGGCAGCCCCAGCGGGTCGGGACGGTCCAGCACGTACAGCGTGGGCTGCCAGTTCACGAACGCCAGCGGCACCACGAACGTCACGGCCCGCACGAAGTCGCGGGCGAACATCGACATCGGGTACTGGGTGAGGAACCCGCCGCCGTAGGTGACGGCCTTGGTCGCGCCGTGCGACTCGATCAGCAGGAAGTGCGCCGACGCGGTGAGCACCCACAGCCCCGAGAAGATCGCGATCCCGCACAGCACCATCAGCGGGACCATGGCGACCCGCCCCGCGTCCCAGGACACCTCCAGCCTGGGCAGCACCACCACGAGCACCGCCACGGGAGGGATCAGCTTCCCGAACCGGCGCGGCGAGAAGTCCTCCGTCGCGACCTGGATGAGCGGGCTGACCGGGCGCACCAGCATCGAGTCCAGGGAGCCCTCCCGGATGTGCCGGCCCAGCCGCTCGGTGGTCCCGAAGGCCAGGTCCGCCACCGCGAACGACAACGAGGACGTGCCGTACAGGAACACCACCTCCATCGCGGAGAACCCGGCGATGCGGGGCGCGTGCGCGAACATCAGCGTGATGGCCAGCAGGTCCAGGGCGCCCACGGCGGCGGTGCTGAGGCTCAGCAGCACCATCGACACCGGGTACTGCGCGGCCGCGCGCACCCACGTCCAGGCCAGCAGCCCGTAGGCGCGCACCGTCCGGTCCAGGACCTCAGCCACCGTGCACCACCAGCTTCCGCCGCGCCGCCACCGTCAGGCCGCGTCCGGCCGTCAGCAGGGCCGCCGCCCACGCCGCCTGGAACGCCAGCGCCCGCGCCAGATCGAACCCGGTGTGCACGCCCAGGAACATGTCGGCGGGGACCTGGACGAGCGCCGCCCACGGCAGCACCCGCGCGAGCTCGCCCAGCGGGCCGGGGAAGACCACCAGCGGCAGGATCATCCCGGAGAAGAACAGCGACAGCACCAGCGCCACAGCTTGCAGCCCGCGCTCGTCGTGCAGCCAGAACGTGGCCACCGCCACCAGGTAACGGAACGCGAAGGAGGTCAGCACCGCCATGACCACCGACAGCGCGAACGCGGCGAACTGCCCGGGCCCCGGGGTGCGCAGCCCGAACGCCACCGCGCCCGCCGCCATCGGCGGCCCGCCGCGCAGGAGCAGCGCCGCGATGCCGCGGGCCAGGTCGTCGGCCAGCCACCACGCTTGCAGGTCCACCGGGCGGTGCAGGTCGATCGCCACGTCCCCGCTGCGGATCCGCTCGGTCAGCTCCATCCCGCCGAAGATCTGCACGGGGCCGATCAGCGCCTGGGTGAGGAAGCAGAACGTGACCGCGTCCGTGACGTCGTACCCGCCCAGCCCGGGACGCTCGTTCCACAGCGCGATGAGCAGGTAGGCGCGCAGGAAGCCGAAGACGGTGTTGGTCAGGGCCTCGGCGAAGGCGCTGAGCGGATAGGCGGTATGCCGGCGGAACGCGTACCAGGCGACCCACGGAAGCACCCCCACTTGCGGAGAGCATACGGAGGTTCGCTCAGCGAATCCATGGGGTGACCGCTGCGGGCCTCCGGGCCCCGCGCGGGCGGGCCCGGAGGCTCCGGGTTCAGGCGGCTAGGGCAGCGGGGGCTTGCCGGGGGAGTAGATCCAGGTCTGGAAGAAGGCGTCCAGATCCTGCCCGGAGACCCGCTCGGCCAGTGCCGTGAACTGCTCGGTGGTGGCGTTGCCGTACCGGTGCTCGGTCGCCCACGTGCGCAGCAGCGAGAAGAACTTCTCGTCGCCGATCCGCTCGCGCAGGAACTGGAGCACCATCGCGCCGCCGTCGTACACGCGGTTGTTGAACATCGTGTTTCGCTTCGGGTCGGCGATCACCACCGACCACCACGGCCGGTCCGCCGGGTCGGGGAACGGCCGCGCGTTGTAGGTCGCGCGGACCGCGTCGCGCACCGCCGTCCCGCCGTGCAGCTCGTTCCAGTACAGGTGGTTCCAGGTGGCGAAGCTCTCGTTCAGCCAGATGTCCTTCCACCGTGCCGGGGAGACGCTGTCGCCGAACCACTGGTGGGCGAGCTCGTGCGCGATCGTGGTGGTGTCGCGCACGGCCGAGTACACCGGCTTGCCCTGCGTCTCCAGCGAGAAGCCGAGCGGCTGCCCGTTGAAGCGGGCGTCGTCGGCGATGGCCCCGACGGTGGCGAACGGGTACGGGCCCCAGAGCCTCGTCAGCAGGTCGGTGGCCTCGTTGGTGGTGTCGAAGAAGAAGTCCAGCGCGTCCGGCTGGTCGGCGAGCAGGACCGGGTCGACGGCGGTGTAGTTGGGCGTGCCGAGCGGCGTGCGTCCCGTCCTGACCTCCCACTTGCCGATGTCCAGCGTGGTCAGGTACGAGGCCATCGGCCTGTCCTCGCGCCACTTGTACGTGGTCGCCCGGGTGGCCGAGGCGCGCCTGCTGAACGCGGCCCGCTCCTTCTTCTTCGAGACCAGCACCCCGTTCGTGACCACGCCCAGGCCCTCGGGCACGGTGACGGCGTAGTCGTAGGTGGCCTTGTCGCTGGGGTGGTCGTTCACCGGGAACCAGGTGGAGGGCCCGTTGGGCTCGGCGCCGACGAACGCGCCGTCCGGCGTGTGCAGGAACCCGTACGGCGACCCGAACACGATCGGCGACCCGACGATCGTCTGCGGGACGCCTCCGTAGGTGACGGCCGCCCTGAAGGTGCGTCCCTTGCGCAGGCCCTTGCGCGGTTTGATGGTGAGCTCCTGGCCGCGCCGGGTGTAGGACGCCTTGGCGCCGTCGACGGTGACGCGTTCCACGTCCATCCCGGACAGGTCGAGGTTGAAGCTCGACAGGTTCTGGGTGGCCCGTGCCGTCATCGTCACGACGCCGTCGAGCTGGTCGAACTCGGGGTCGTAGGCGAGTTTCAGCGAGTAGTGCCGGGCGTCGTACCCGCCGTTGCCCTCAAGAGGGAAGTAGGGGTCGCCGACACCGGGCGCGCCGGGGGTGAACCGTCCGTGCTTGCCCGCGGGAGCGGCGGCGGTGGCGGGACCGGCGAGCAGGAGCGTGGTGACCCCTGCGGCGGCCAGCGCGACCGGCAAGGTGCGCGGGGGGTGGCGCATCGCCATGAGGATCCTCTTCTCGCGTCGTGGGCGATCGGATGACCCCGAGATCGTGAACCCGTCAGAAGATCCTGTCGATGGCTCTGCCGTTAGTGGCCAATCAGCGGCCAATTCGGAATAAGTCGGTGGAATCAGGATGTCGGAACCGGGCCGACGGGGGTGGTGGCCGGTGTGGCACGGGCGGAACGACCGGAAGGCCCCTCCTCCGGGTGTAGGAACGGAGGAGGGGCCTTCGCATGCCGGCCGGGGCTGGGCCGGCATCTTCCCTGTGAGCCCGAGACGGGTTCTGCAAGCCCGGTGTGACGGGTCCCGTGAGCCCGGCGGGACGAGGGAACGCCCAGAGGGGAGACGCCCTGACGGCGGGGGGACGGGGCGGCGGGGCGCCCCGTCTCATGGCGTCAGTGGAACTGGGCCTCCTCGGTGGAGCCCTTGAGCGCCGTGGTCGAGGAGTTCGGCGAGATGGCCGTGCTCACCTGGTCGAAGTAGCCGGTGCCGGCCTCGCGCTGGTGCTTGACCGCGGAGAACCCGCGCTTCACCGCGGAGAACTCGCGCTCCTGCAGGTCGACGTAGGCGGTCATGCCCTCGCGGGCGTAGCCGTGCGCCAGGTCGAACATGCCGTAGTTGAGGGCGTGGAAGCCGGCCAGCGTGATGAACTGGAACTTGTAGCCCATGTGGCCCAGCTCGCGCTGGAACTTGGCGATGGTCGCGTCGTCCAGGTGCTTGCGCCAGTTGAACGACGGCGAGCAGTTGTAGGCGAGCATTTGGTCGGGGTACTCGGCCTTGACCGCCTCGGCGAACTTGCGCGCCACCTCCAGGTCGGGCGTGCCGGTCTCCATCCAGATGAGGTCGGAGTAGGGCGCGTATGCCTTGGCGCGGGCGATGCACGGCTCGATGCCGTTGCGGACCCGGTAGAAGCCCTCGGCGGTGCGCTCTCCGGTGAGGAACGGGTGGTCGCGCTCGTCCACGTCCGTGGTGATGAGGGTGGCGGCCTCGGCGTCGGTCCGCGCGATCACCAGGGTGGGGACGCCCTCGATGTCGGCGGCCAGCCGCGCGGTGTTGAGGGTCTTGACGTGCTGCGAGGTCGGGATGAGCACCTTGCCGCCCAGGTGGCCGCACTTCTTCTCGGAGGCCAGCTGGTCCTCCCAGTGCACGCCCGCGGCACCGGCGGCGATCATGCTCTTCATCAGCTCGAAGGCGTTGAGGACGCCGCCGAAGCCGGCCTCGGCGTCGGCCACGATCGGGGCGAGGAAGTGGGTGTCGCCCTCGCCCTCGGCCCACTGCACCTGGTCGGCGCGCAGCAGCGCGTTGTTGATCCGGCGGACGACGGACGGCACCGAGTTGGCCGGGTAGATGCTCTGGTCGGGGTAGGTCTGCCCGGCCAGGTTGGCGTCGGCGGCGACCTGCCAGCCGGACAGGTAGATGGCCTTGAGCCCGGCCTTGACCTGCTGGACGGCCTGCATGCCCGTCAGCGCGCCGAGGGCGTGGACGTAGTCCTCCTCGTGCAGCAGCCGCCACAGGCGCTCGGCGCCGAGGCGGGCGAGCGTGTGCTCCTCCTGGACGGTGCCGCGCAGGCGGACGACGTCCTCGGCGGTGTAGGTGCGCTCGATGCCCTTCCAGCGCGGATCGGTCTCCCACTGGCGCCGCAGCTCGTCGGCCGCGCCCTTGAGGCGACTCTCAGTCATGATCTTGCCCTTCCCTGTCGTCCCCTGGGTGCTTGCCCAGAACTATGCCCTGGGGACATGGCGCCGCCGAACCGACGAGTAACAGAAGTTCTGCGTTTTTTCCGCTATCCTCAACCTGTGGCGACCTTGCGACCAGAAGAACCCCTCAACTTGACGAGCGATGTCGACCTGGTCACCTTCGGGCAGCGTCTCCGGCATCTGCGCAAGGCACGCGGCATGACGTTGTCGGACCTCGGGGAGCGCGTCGGCCGGGCGCCGTCCCAGCTGTCCCTGCTGGAGAACGGGCGGCGCGAGCCCAAGCTGACGCTGTTGCAGTCGCTGGCCGCCGCGCTGGAGGTCCCGGTCGAGGAGCTGCTGCGCCGCCAGCCCCCCAGCCGCCGCGCGCAGCTGGAGATCGCCCTGGAGGAGGCGCAGCGCGACCCGCTGTACCGGTCGCTGGGCCTGTCCCACCTCAAGGTCGGCAAGCGGCTGCCCAACGAGGTCCTCGAACACATCCTGGCCTTGTACGGGGAGCTGAAGCGCAGCCGTACCAAGCCCACCGCCAGCCCCGAGGAGGCCCGCAAGGCCAACGCCGAGCTGCGCCGCCAGATGCGCGAGCGCGGCAACTACTTCGGCGAGATCGAGCGGCTGGCCGCCCAGACCCTGGACGCCGTCGGCTACCGGGGCGGCGCGGTGTCGCAGGGCATGCTGATGACGCTGGTCAACCACTTCGGCTTCGGTCTGCAGTACGTCCAGGACCTGCCGCGCTCTGTGAGGTCCATCACCGACCTGCGCAACCGGCGCATCTACCTGGAGCGTGAGCAGCTTGGTATGCACACGCCCCGCACCATCCTCTTGCAGACCTTGGGGCACATCGCCCTCGACCACGACGTGCCCAAGGATTTCGCCGACTTCCTGAGGCAGCGCGTCGAGGCCAACTACTTCGGCGCCGCGATGATGATGCCGGAACGGGCCGTCGTCCCCTACCTCCAGGAGGCCAAGGAGGCGCGCGAGCTGTCCGTGGAGGACCTCGCCGACGTGTTCTCCGTCTCCTACGAGATGGCCGCGCACCGCTTCACCAACGTGGCGACCCACCACCTGGGCCTCCAGCTGCACTTCACCAAGAACGACGAGAACGGCACCATCTACAAGGCGTACGCCAACGACGGGCTGGTCTTCCCCCAGGACGAGGACGGCGCGATCGAGGGCCAGCGGATGTGCCGCGAGTGGGCGGGCCGGCACGTGTTCCAGACCGCCGACCGGTTCTCGGTCTACTACCAGTACACCGACACCCCGACCGGGACGTACTGGTGCCTGTCGCACATCGACCCCAGCCACGAGCGCGACTTCGCGATCACCCTGGGCGTCCGGTACGAGGACTCCCGCTGGTTCCGCGGGAGGGAGACCACCAACCGGGTCAAGTCGGGTTGTCCGGACGGCGACTGCTGCCAGCGCCCCCCGGCCGAGCTGGCCGAGCGCTGGGAGGGCATGGCCTGGCCGTCGGCGCGGGCCCATTCGCACGTCCTGTCGGTGCTGCCGCCGGGCGCGTTCCCCGGCGTGGACGAGGCCGACGTTTACGCGTTCTTGGATCGGCATGCCGCCGGATGACCGATGTGTTGTGGGGACGTTAAGTTCTCGGGTCGGCTGCCATGGGCGCGTTCCAAGAGTGAATCAATCGCGCTGACATGGCGTTTCCTAGCTAAGGGAACATCTCGCCCGAAAGGGCGTTCCCCCGGACGGTCCCGACGGAAGGGAGATCGCGTGCTGCCTGAGGTCGCGTCATGGTGGCGCCGCCGTACCAGTGACTCGGCGGACTGGCCGCTCGACATCCTGCTCGCGGCGAAGGGCGCCACCCGCATCAGCGTCGTGCTGCCGGCCCGTGACGAGGAGGAGACGGTCGGGGGCATCGTCTCCGCCATCCGCACCGCTCTGGTCGAGCAGGCCCCGCTGGTCGACGAGCTCGTGGTGGTCGACTCGCGCTCCACCGACCGCACGGCCGAGGCCGCCGCGGCGGCCGGGGCCGAGGTGGTCGCGCAGGACGCCGTGCTGCCCGAGATGGGACGCCTGTCGGGGAAGGGGGAGGCACTCTGGAAGTCCCTGGCGGTCACGACCGGCGATCTGATCGTCTTCGTGGACGCCGATCTGCGCGCCTTCACCACGTCCTATGTGACCGGACTGCTGGGCCCGCTGCTGACCGACCCCTCGGTCGGCTACGTCAAGGGCGCCTACGAGCGTCCGCTGGGGCACGGCAAGAACCGGGTCGAGGGCGGCGGCGGGCGGGTCACCGAGCTGGTCGCCCGGCCACTGATCAACCTGCACTGGCCGCTGCTCTCGGGCGTCATGCAGCCCCTGGGGGGCGAGTACGCCGGCCGCCGCGCCCTGCTGGAACGGCTGCCGTTCGTCACCGGCTACGGCGTCGAGCTCGGCCTGCTCCTGGACGTCTTCCAGGACGCGGGGCTGGACGCCATCGCCCAGGTGGACCTGGGCCGCCGTGAGCACGCGCACCAGTCCACCGAGGCGCTGGGCGCGATGTCGGCGCAGATCATGATGACCGCCTGGTCACGGCTCCAGCGGCACGGCCGGATGCTGCCACTGGAGACGCCGTCGTCGGCGCTCACCCAGTTCCGCAGGGGCCCGGACGGCTATGACATCAACGTCAACGACGTCAGCGTGGGCGAACGCCCGCCCATGGCCGAGGTGCCGGCGTACGCCGCGATGCGCCGGCCGGTCTCCTGAGGCTTCCGCCGTCAAGGCCGGATCGCCCCTGTCACCAGGGACGATCCGGCCTTACCTTTGAGGCGTCCGCTCGGGGGCACGTCGATCTCCGCCGCGCCAAGGTGCTACCGTTGGTAACACGGCCGTATTGGAGAGAGGGTCAATAACGATGACGAGCACCGAGGCCGCTCCGTTCTCCCTGGAACCGGGCGACGACCTGCGCGAGGTTCAGAGGTGGGTGCATGAGTTCGCCCGCGACGTGATCCGTCCAGCCGCCGAGGAATGGGACGAGCGCGAGGAGACCCCGTGGCCGCTGATCCAGGAGGCCGCCAAGATCGGCCTTTACTCGCTGGACTTCTTCGCCACCCAATGGCTGGAGCCCACCGGCCTCGGCATCCCGGTGGCCTTCGAGGAGCTGTTCTGGGGGGACGCGGGCATCGCGCTGTCGATCGTGGGCACCGGGCTGGCCGCGGCGTCCATCGCGGCGGTCGGCACGCCCGAGCAGACGGGCGAGTGGGTGCCGCAGATGTTCGGCACGCCCGATGACGTGAAACTGGGCGCGTTCTGCGCCTCCGAGCCGGACGCGGGCAGCGACGTGGGGGCCATCCGCACGCGGGCGGTCTACGAGGAGGCCAGCGACGAGTGGGTGCTCAACGGCCGGAAGACCTGGGCCACCAACGGCGGCATCGCCGACGTCCACGTGGTGGTCGCCTCGGTCCACCCGGAGCTGGGCAGCCGGGGCCAGGCCAGCTTCATCGTCCCGCCGAACACGCCGGGGCTGAAGCAGGGCCAGAAGTTCAAGAAGCACGGCATCCGCGCCTCGCACACCGCCGAGGTGATCCTGGACGACGTACGGCTGCCCGGCTCGCTGATCGTGGGCGGCAAGGAACGGTTCGACGAGCGCATCGCCCGGGTGCGCGAGGGCAAGAGCGCCAAGGCCCAGGCGGCCCTCAAGACGTTCGAGACCACCCGTCCCTCGGTCGGCGCGATGGCCCTCGGCGTCGCCCGCGCCGCCTACGACTACGCGCTGGAGTACGCCCGCGAGCGCGAGCAGTTCGGCCGCAAGATCGGCGACTTCCAGGCCGTCGCGTTCAAGCTGGCCGACATGAAATGCCAGATCGACGCGGCCAGGCTCATGGTGTGGCGGGCCGCCTGGATGGCCCGCAACGGCAAGGAGTTCACCAGCGCCGAGGGCTCCATGGCCAAGCTGATGGCCAGCGAGGCCGCCGTCCGCTGCACCGAGGAGGCCATCCAGATCCTCGGCGGCAACGGCTACACCCGCGAGTACCCGGTCGAGCGGATGCACCGCGACTCCAAGATCTTCACCATCTTCGAGGGCACCAGCGAGATCCAGCGCCTGGTCATCGGCCGCAGCATCACCGGCCTCCCGGTCCGCTGACCAGCGCGTTTGCCCTCCGCTTGACATTCCCGCCCCCCGCTGACGGGTCCGCGCGGACGAGACCTTTACCCGCGCGGTCCCTCTCTCGGGAGACACCCGGTGGCCGACCATCGGGCCCGGCGTCGGGTGACGCGGCGTGGTGGCGTACGGTGCTGCCCATGACGGCGGAGGCGGCGAGCACGGGGTCGCGCCGCGATCCCGACCGGCGGCGTGCCCTGCTGGAGGCGGCCGACCGGGTGATCCAGCGGGAGGGCCCGGAGGCGTCCATGGCGTCCATCGCCGCCGAGGCCGGGATCAGCAAGCCGATCCTGTACCGCCACTTCGGCGACAAGAGCGGTCTCTACCAGGCGCTGGCCGAGCGGCACACGCGCCGCCTGGTCGAGGGCATCCGCGCGGAGTTCTCCCGGTCCGACTCGACCCGTGCCCGCGCCCGCTCCTCCATCGACACCTACCTGGCGATCATCTCGGCCAATCCGAACCTGTACCGGTTCCTGATGCACCGGGCCAGCGCCGAGGACGCGGCCACCCGCAGCGCGATGAGCACGATGATCCGCGGGGTGAGCCGGGAGCTGGCCGAGGTGGTGATCGCCGAGGGGGACGGAGCGGGCGGCCCGATCGACCGCACCCGCGCCTACGTGTGGGGGCACGCGGTCGTCGGGATGGTGCAGACGGCCGGGGACTGGTGGCTGGATCACGCCGGCGAGGTGCCCCGGTCCGTGGTGGTCGATACGCTGACGGACCTGATCCTCGCCGGGTTCCCCCGGGACGCCGGCCTTGCGTGAGAAGCGCCCCATGAACAGCACCGAGGTGACCGTGCAGACCACCGACCCCCGCTCCGGCCCGCTGCCCGAACCCGCCGTCGTGTCCGATGAGCGCCCCTGGGGCGGCTTCGAACGCTTCACGCTGAACGAGCCGTCCACGGTGAAGCTCATCCACGTGCGGCCCGGGCAGCGGCTCAGCCTCCAGCGCCACCGCGACCGCGACGAGCTGTGGGTCGCGCTGGACCCCGGCGCCGTCTTCGAGGTGGCCGGGCGCCGCTTCGAGCCCGAGGTGGGCGAGCGGGTCTTCATCCGCCGGGGCGAGACGCACCGGCTCGGCTCGTCGGGACCGGCCGTGCGGGTCATGGAGATCGCCTTCGGGGACTTCGACGAGGACGACATCGAACGCCTCGACGACGCCTACGGGCGTGCCTGATGGACCTCGAACGGCTGGCCGGCCCCCTGGCCGGCGTGCTCACCGAACGGTACGGGCCCGGCGCCGAGGTGCGCGGGCTCAGCCGGGCGCAGGGCGGCGCGTCCAGGGTGACCTGCGCGTTCGAGGTCGTGACGGCGGAGGGCGTGGCCCATCCCCTCATCCTGAGGCTCTCCACGCGCGGCGCCATGGCCGGTGCCCCGCTGACGCGCGAGGCCGAGCTGATGCGCGCCGCGGGAGCCGCCGGCGTGCCGAGCCCCGAGGTCATCGCGTCCGGAGGCGAGGACGGCCCGCTCGGCACCGAGTTCGTGGTGATGGAGCGGGTGGAGGGCGAGACCATCCCGCGCCGCATCCTGCGCGACCCCGCGCTCGCCGCGGCCCGCGCGCGGCTCGCCGGGCAGTGCGGCGAGATCCTCGCGGCCGTCCACCGCATCCCGGTGGACGCCGTCCCCGGGCTGGAACGCGACGACCCGCTGCGGCTCTGGACGGACATCCTGGACGGCATCGGCGAGCCGCACCCGGCCCTGGAGTTCGGGCTGCGATGGCTGGAGCGCAACCGCCCGCCCCGGGTCACGCCCACCGTGGTCCACGGCGACTTCCGTAACGGCAACTTCATCGTCGGCGAGGACGGCATCAGAGCCGTGCTCGACTGGGAACTGGCCCACCTCGGCGACCCCCTGGAGGACCTGGGCTGGCTGTGCGTGAAGGCATGGCGATTCGGGGCCGAGCCGCCTGTCGGCGGCTTCGGCGCCTACGACCAGCTCATCGAGGCGTACGAGAGGGCCGGCGGCACCCGGGTCGACCGTGGCGCGCTGCACTGGTGGGAGACGTTCGGCGTGACCCGGTGGGGCATCATCTGCGCCATGCAGGCACGGCGCCACATGTCGGGCGGCGAACGCTCGGTCGAGCTGGCCACCCTGGGACGCCGTGTCGCCGAGAACGAGTGGGACCTGCTGCGGATGCTCCCGTAGCGGAGCCGGTCCCGCTCTCCGTTCCGGGGAAGGGGCGCGTCAGCGAAGCCCGAACTCCCAGTTGCGTCCCTTGCGGTACTCGCGGAGGATGCGGCGCGCGGTCGTGGTGATGTGCACCTCGTCCGGGCCGTCGAAGATCCGGCCCGCGCGGGCGTGCCGGTACATGTGGCCCAGCGGGGTGTCCTCGGTCAGGCCCTCCGCGCCGTGCACCTGGATGGCCCGGTCGATGACGTTGTGCAGCATCCGCGCCGCCACCACCTTGATGGCGCCGATCTCGACCCTCGCCTCCGCTCCCAGGCCGTCGCCCGTCGAGTCGATCTTGTGGGCGGCGTGCAGGGTGAGCAGGCGGGACGCCTGGATCTCGGTGTAGGAGTCGAACACGTGCTGTTGCAGCAGCTGCTTCTCGTGCAGCGGCCCGCCGAACGCCGTCCGCTGGTGCAGCCGCTCGCACATCAGGTCGAACGCGCGCTGCGCCTGGCCGAGGAACCGCATGCAGTGGAAGATCCGCCCAGGGCCGAGGCGCTCCTGCGCGATGACGAAGCCGTGCCCGCGCGGCCCCAGCAGGTTGCTCTCCGGCACGCGGACGTCGTCATAGACGACCTCGCAGTGCCCGCCGTCCAGCCCGAGCACCGGGGTGTCGCGGACGATCGTGTAGCCGGGCGTGTCCGTCGGCACCAGGATCATGCTGAACGACAGGTACGGTGAGGTGTCCTCCGGCTCGGTGCGGCACATGACCGTGGTGTAGGCCGCCACGTTCGCCGCCGTGGTGAACCACTTGCGTCCCCGGATCACCCACTCGCCGCCCTCCAGCGTCGCCGTCGTGGTGAGCTGGGTCGGATCGGAGCTGGAGACGCCCGGCTCGGTCATGGCGAAGCTGGGGAAGATCTCGCCCGCCACCAGCGGCTCCAGGAACCGTTCGCGCTGGGCCTCGCTGGCGTACAGGTGCAGCATGAGCGAGTCCTGGAGGCTGTAGGTGCCCAGCGCGAGCTGCCCGAACTCGCTGCGCCCCTGTACCTCGTTCACGTACACGTAGTCCAGGAACGGCAGGCCGCCACCGCCCAGCTCCTTGGGGTGGCCCAGTGCCCACAGCCCTTCGCGCTTGGCCTCGCGCTGCAAGCCGGCCAGCGTCTCGGCGGCCTCCTCGCCGCCCTTGCGCAGCACGGGCTCGGCGGGCTCCACCCGCTCGGTCATGAACGCGTGCACCGCGTCCCGGACGGGACGTACGGACGCGGGGACCTCGAAGCTCATCGGCGCCGCCTCTCCAGGATCGTCCGGCTGCCCGCCACCCTGCTACCGAATGCCGTTCTGTGGCAAGCGTGCCGAGGATCTAGGATCGCCTCCGTGACACCACCCCATGACGCGCCCTCCGCGCGGGAACTGGTCGAGGCCGTCCGCGAATTCCTGGAGACCGACGTGGTGGGCGCGCTGTCCGGCCGCGCCCGATTCCACGCGCTGGTCGCGGTGAACGCGTTGTCGATCGCGGAACGGGAGATGGAGCTGGGCGCCGGCCAGGCCGAGCGGCACCGGGCGCGGCTGGCGGCGCTGGGGTTCGCGGACGACGCCGAGCTGGCCGCGGCGATCAGGGCGGGGGAGATCGACGGCCGCGCCGCCGAGGTCAAGGACGCGCTGGTGGAGACCGTCCGGGACAAGCTGCTGGTCGCCAACCCGCCGTACCTGGAGTCCTGAGCCGGTACGGGGCCCGGAGGGCGGCGGGCCCGGGACCCGTCGAGCCGGTACCCGGGTCGCCGCCCTCCGGCGAGAGAAGGCCGGTCAGGTGCTGGAGGCCGGTTCCAGCTCCTTGACCTTCGGGTCGCCCTCGTCGGCGGTGTAGTCGCCGTCCTTGGTGATGTCGGCGCCGTCGGGGAGCTTGGCCGCGCGGCAGACCAGCGTGCCCACGACCGCCACCACCAGGTTGACGGCCAGGGCCAGGATGCCCACGTACACGGTCATCTTGGTGTCCAGGCCGAGCTCGCCCAGCTTGTACGCCGAGCCGCCGAAGTGCTCCTTGCCCTTGGCCGGGTTGGGGATCTGGTAGAGCATCCACAGACCCGCCGCCAGGCCCGCGGCCCAGCCCGCGACCAGCGCGCCGCGGTGGAACCAGCGGGTGAACAGCCCCAGGCCGACCGACGGCAGCGTCTGCAGGATGATCACTCCGCCGATCAGCTGCAGGTCGATGGAGAACTCGGGGTCCAGCAGCAGGATGCAGGCCACCGCGCCGATCTTGACCACCAGCGAGGCCAGCTTGCTGACGTTGGCCTCCTGCTTCTCGGTGGCGTCGCGGTTCACATACTCCTTGTAGATGTTGCGGGTGAACAGGTTCGCCGCCGCGATCGACATGATCGCCGCGGGCACCAGCGCGCCGATGCCGACCGCCGCGTACGCGACCCCCGTGAACCAGTCGGGGAACATCCGGTCGAACAGCAGCGGCACCACGGTGTTGTTGTCGGCCGAGCCGTCGCTGCTGATCGGGACGATCCCCGCGGCGATGGCCATGAAGCCCAGCAGCGCGATCAGCCCCAGCACGAGGCTGTAGGCGGGCAGCGCCGACATGTTGCGCTTGATGACGTCACGGTTCCTGCTGGCCAGCACGCCGGTGATGCTGTGCGGGTACAGGAACAGCGCCAGCGCCGAGCCCAGCGCCAGCATCGCGTAGTTGAGCTGGTTGGTGCCGTCCAGCAGGATGCCGTCCGAAGGGGCGGGGGTCTTCTCGAACTTGGCCTGCGCCGCGTCGAAGATGTCGCCCCAGCCGCCCAGCTTGGCCGGGATGTACAGCACCGCCACGATGATCACCAGGTAGATCAGCACGTCCTTGACGAAGGCGATCAGCGCGGGCGCCCGCAGCCCCGACTGGTAGGTGTAGGCGGCCAGGATGCCGAACGCGATGATGATCGGCAGATGGCCGTGCACGCCCATGGCCTTCAGCACGGCCTCGATCCCGACCAGCTGCAGCGCGATGTAGGGCATGGTCGCGACGATGCCGGTGACGGCCACGGCCAGCGCCAGCGTGGGCGAGCCGAACCGGGCCCGGACGAAGTCGGCCGGGGTGACGAAGCCGTGCACGTGCGACACCGACCAGAGCCGGATCAGCACCAGGAACACCAGCGGGTAGACGACGATCGTGTACGGCACCGCGTAGAAGCCGGCCGCGCCCGCGCCGAACACCAGGGCGGGGACGGCGACGAAGGTGTACGCGGTGTACAGGTCGCCGCCGACCAGGAACCAGGTGATCCAGCTGCCGAAGCTGCGGCCGCCCAGGCCCCATTCGTCCAGGCTGTCCATGGAGTCGGGGCGGCGCCACCGGGCCGCCACGAAACCCATCCCGCTGACCAGCAGGAACAGCGCGCCGAAAACGATGATCTCGGTGAGGTGGTCGGACATGGCTCAGCCCCGCCTCCTGGTGCCGCGGTAGACCAGCACGGTGCACAGCACGCTGAGCGGGATCATCAGCAGCTGGATCCAGTAGAAGGCGGGGAAGCCGGCCAGCCGGGGCTCGTCCCGGTTGTAGATCAACGTGAGCAGCGGGACGACGACCGGGACGATCAGCAGCCAGTTCCAGTGGCTGCGGTCGGAGCGGCGGGTCTCCGCGGGCGTTTCCTCGTGGGAGCTTGCGGCCAAGAGGTCCTCCTCTGGCGCGCGGTGGCGCGCCGGTCGAACGACCGGGTTCCGCCCGTCCGGTGGCCGTCTTGGGAGCTGTGGACGGGAGGGACGCCCGGTCACAGGGGGTGATAGGCGGGCGCGAGCCTACCGTGAAGATGATCACAGTGAGATCTCGGCGGCGGCACGACTTGGCTGGATCGTTCCATCCGCCGTCCGCCGCGTCGCCTCCCCGCTCGGCCGCCGCGTCGCCTCCCCGCCCGGGGCGTCACACCGTACGGTCGGCGGCGGTCTTCGGCTCGTGCCGGACGTCGTCGGGGGAGTCCAGCTCCCGCGTCCAGGCGGCGAACTCGACCAGGATGCCGTCGGGGTCCTTGAAATAGATCGAGCGCACGAACACCCCGTCGTGCATCTCCCGCGCCACGCCGAACTCGCTGTCGTCGTGGTTGAGCAGGGTGCCCACGTCGATGCCCTTGGCGATCAGCCGGTCCCGGTACTCCTCGATCCTCTCCGGCGGCACGTCGAAGGCGATGTGGTTCATGGACCCGACCGCCGACAGCAGCTCGCCCCGGTCCGGGAGGTTCTTCGGGGCCGACACGCCGGGCACCCCCTCGGGCGCGTCGGGGAACCAGAAGAACGCCAGCGCGTTCCCGCCGCCGCAGTCGAAGAAGAAGTGCTGGCCCCAGCCCATGGGCAGCTCGATCGTCTTGATCAGCGGCATGCCCAGCACGCCCTGGTAGAAGTCGACCGTTCGCTTCATGTCGCTGCACACCAGGGCGACGTGGTTCACCCCGCGAAGCTCGAACTCGGGGTTCTTGCGGTCCATGAGCGGGCCCTTCGTAAGCGATCCCTTGCATCCTCATCATGGCAAGACGCGACCCGGATGCAAACCCCGGGTCCCCGGCCGCGGCGCTTGGACGCCGGCCCGCACGCCCGGTACCCTCTGTGCATGCGAACCGTGAACCGCCCTCATCAGGACTGGTGGTGGCGCCGCTAAGGCGGCGCCGGTTCGAGCATTCCGACATCCAGGCGACCGCCCTCACCCGGCGGTCGCCGCCGTTTCTTCGCGGCCGGCCAGGGTCGAGGGCCTGACACTTTGAGGGGCCACCGCGGTGGAGACCGTCCCAGAAGAATCGCGCCCGCAGCGATCCAGCGCTGAGCCGTCCAGCGCTGAGCCGTCCAGCGCTGAGCCGCCCAGCGCTGAGCCGTCCAGCGCTGAGCCGCCCAGCACAGAGCGTTCCACCAGTGAAGGATCGCGGCACGGCGAGTACGTGACGGCCGGGGGCGTGCGGGTGATCCGCACGGCCGTCCCGGTCGACCCGGAGCGCAAGTCCGACGCGCTGAACGCCCTCGTCGCCGCGCTGGGGGAGCGGCGCGGCGGCGTGCTCAGCTCCGGCATGGAGTATCCGGGCCGCTACAGCCGCTGGCACATGGGCTACCGCGACCCCTGCCTGGAGGTCGTCGCGCGTGGCCGCACGGTCACCGCGCGGGCCCTCAACGAGCGGGGCCGGGTGCTGATCCGCGCGATCGGCCCCGTCCTGCGCGGCATCGGGGAGACCCGCGCCGACGAGCCGGGACGGGTCGAGGTGTTCGTGCCGGAGAGCGGGGAGTTCTTCACCGAGGAGGAGCGCAGCCGCCGGCCCACCGTCTTCACCGCCCTGCGCGCCGTGATCGACCTGTTCCGCTGCGACGACCCCCACCTGGGCCTGTGGGGGGCGTTCGGGTACGACCTGTCGCTCCAGTTCGAGCCGCTGCGCACGCGCCTGGAGCGGCCCGCCGACCAGCGCGACCTCGTCCTGCACCTGGCGGACGAGCTGATCGTCGTGGACCGGAAGCTGGAGATCTCCCACCGGGTGTCCTACGACTTCGTGGTGGACGGGACGAGCACCGCCGGCCTCCCCCGCGAGACGGAGCCGACGCCCCTCACCACGGCCGCCGAGCTGCCGCCCCAGCCCGTCCCCGGCGCGTACGCGCGGATGGTGCGGGAGGCCAAGGAGAAGTTCGTCCGCGGCGACCTGTTCGAGGTGACCCCCGGGCACGCGATGTACGGGCGCTGCGACTCGCCCTCGGCGTTCTTCGAGCGGCTGCGCGAGACCAACCCCGCGCCGTTCGAGTTCCTGTTCAACCTGGGCGAGGGCGAGCACCTGGTCGGGGCGTCGCCGGAGATGTTCGTCCGGGTGAACGGGGACCGCGTGGAGACCTGCCCCATCGCCGGGACGATCCGTCGTGGCGGCGACCCCCTGGAGGACGCCGAGCAGATCCGCGCGATCCTGTCCTCGGCCAAGGACGAGTCCGAGCTGACCATGTGCACCGACGTGGACCGCAACGACAAGTCGCGGATCTGCGTCCCCGGCAGCGTGAAGGTGCTGGGCCGGCGGCAGATCGAGCTGTACTCGCGGCTGATCCACACCGTCGACCACATCGAGGGGCGGCTGCGTCCCGGGTTCGACGCGCTGGACGCGTTCCTCACGCACATGTGGGCGGTCACCGTCACCGGCGCGCCCAAGACCTGGGCGATGCAGTTCATCGAGGACCACGAGGACGCGCCGCGCCGCTGGTACGGCGGCGCCGTCGGGTTCGTCGGCTTCGACGGGTCGATGAACACCGGTCTCACCCTGCGCACCGCCCAGATCAAGGACGGCGTCGCGACCGTCCGCGCGGGCGCCACGCTGCTGTACGACTCCGACCCCGAGGAGGAGGAGCGGGAGACCCACCTCAAGGCCAGCGCGCTGCTCCAGGCGCTGGCCCAGTCACAGGCGGGAACGGCCGGAGGCGACACCGCGGAGCCGGACGGCGCAGAGGACGAGCGGGCGGGGGAGGGCCTCAAGGTCCTCGTGGTCGACCACGAGGACTCCTTCGTCAACACCCTGGCCGACTACTTCCGGCAGCAGGGCGCCGAGGCGGTCACGCTGCGGCACGGCTTCCCCCTGCGGATGCTGGACGAGCTTGCCCCCGACCTGGTCGTGCTGTCGCCCGGCCCGGGACGCCCGGAGGACTTCGCCACCGCGGCGCTGCTGGACGCCCTCGACGAGCGGGGCCTGCCGGTGTTCGGGGTGTGCCTGGGCCTCCAGGCGATGGTGGAGCACGCGGGCGGCGAGCTGGCGCTGCTGCCCGAGCCGTCGCACGGCAAGCCGGGCCGCGTGCGGGTGTGCGGTGGCGAACTGCTGGAAGGGCTGCCGGAGGAGTTCACCGCCGCGCGCTACCACTCGCTGCACGCCACCCCGGAACGGGTGAAGGGCTACCAGGTCACGGCGCTGACCGGGGACGTCGTGATGGCCATCGAGGACCCCGAGCGGCGGCGCTGGGCGGTGCAGTTCCACCCCGAGTCGATCCTCACCGCGACCGGGCGGGCGGGGCACCGGGTCGTGGCGAACGCGCTGCGGCTGTGCCGCGCGCCCGCCGCCGTTCCGGCCACGCCGAAAAGGTAAAAACGGACATCCCTCCTTGGTCCGGCGTTTACCGGGCGCGGGGCGGGGGACCCCGCGCCCATGCTCACCTTGCTCTGGCTCATCGCGGTAGTCCTGATCATCGCCGGTATCTACGTCATCATCGCCCGGCGCGAGCTGATCTTCGGCATCGTGCTGATCGTGCTCGGCTTCCTGGTGGGGCCGGGCGGTGTCAGCATCTTCAATCCCTGACCGGCGCCCAGCGCCCTCCCCGAGACCACCCGCCCGGACGGATGTCCGGGCGGGCGCCATTTCGGGGCGCCGGGAAAACCTGACGTGACCTGTCAGATTTGGCTGCGAGCATCCTCGTCATGAGCGAGAACACGACCGACGACCGCCCGCTGGCCGGGAAGATCGCCCTGGTCGCGGGGGCGACGCGCGGCGCCGGGAGGGGCACCGCCGTGGAACTGGGCGCCGCGGGCGCCACCGTCTACTGCACCGGCCGTTCCACCCGGGAGCGACGCTCGGAGGTGGACAGGCCGGAGACCATCGAGGAGACCGCGGAACGGGTCACCGCGGCCGGGGGCGAGGGCATCCCCGTCCGGGTGGACCACCTCGACCCCGCGCAGGTGACCCGGCTGGTCGAGCGGATCGACGCCGACCACGGCCGGCTCGACGTGCTGGTGAACGACATCTTCGGCGCCGACCACCTCTGGAGCTTCCGCGAGAGGCTGTGGGACCGCCCGGTCGAGGACGGCCTGCGGCTGCTGCGCCTGGGCATCGACACCCACGCCATCACCAGCCACCGCGCGCTGCCGCTGCTGATCAGGAACCCCGGCGGGCTGGTGGTCGAGATGACCGACGGGACGGCCGAGTCCAACGCCTCCTACCGCTGGGAGTCCGGCTTCTTCTACGACCTGTGCAAGTGGGCCGGGATCCGGATGGGGATGACGCTGGGCGAGGAGATCAAGCCGTACGGCTGCACCGCCGTGGCGCTCACGCCGGGCTGGCTGCGGTCGGAGGCGATGCTGGACGGCTTCGGCGTCACCGAGGAGAACTGGCGGGACGCGACACGGGTCGAGGCGCACTTCGCGATCTCCGAGACGCCCGCGTTCACCGGGCGGGCCGTGGTCGCGCTGGCCTCCGATCCCGACCGGCATCGCTGGAACGGGCGGTCGCTGTCCAGTGGCGGCCTGGCCCAGGAGTACGGGTTCACCGATGTCGACGGCAGCCGCCCGGACGCCTGGCGCTATGTCATGGAGGTCCAGTGGGCGGGCAAGCCCGCCGACGTCACGGGGTACCGCTGAGACATCAGGGGTCGGGTCACGGGGCGCGGTCGGCGGGACGCCGGTAGAGGGCGGCGACGCCGGCCGCGGTGGAGGCGATGAGGTCGCGCAGCTCGGGCGGGTCCAGCACCTCGGCCTCCGTCCCGAGCCGCAGCATCTCGTGGCAGGCCACCTCGGGGAACTCGATCGGCAGGGTGGTGGTCACCCACCCGTCGGCGTCGGGTTCCCCGGCGTCCTCCAGCGCGCGGCGCGCCGCGTACGGCTCGACCGCGTACCGCAGCAGCCGCCGCCCGCGCGGGCTGAGCCGGACGGTGATCTCCTCCCGCAGCATCGACCGCAGGAAGTCCCCGGCCTGGGCCGCCCAGTGACCGGGCAGGTCGAAGCCCTCGTCCCGGTCGAAGCGCCGCCCGGCCGGGCGCAGGTCGCCGATCCGGTCCACGCGGTAGGTGAGGTGCCGGTCGCCCGCCTTGGCGACCAGGTACCAGGTGCCGTTCTTCAGGACCAGCCCGTACGGCTCCACCGTGCGCACGCCATCGCCGTCCGCGCCGGATGCGCCGTCCGCGCCGGATGCGCCGTCCGTGCCGGACGCGCGTGCGCGCCGGTAGCGGAACTCGACCACCTCGTCATGCCAGACCGCCCGGGTCAGGTCGCGCAGGACGGGCGGCGGGCCGGACTCGCCGAACCAGCCGGGGGCGTCCAGGTGGAAGCGGCGGCCCGCGCGCTCGGGGGCGTCCCGCAGACCCGGGGGGAGCGCCGCCAGCACCTTGAGCTCCGCCGCCGCCACCGCGTCGGCGAGGCCCATGTCCTCGGCCGGTCCCGGCAGCCCGGCCAGGAACAGGGCCTCGGCCTCCTCCCTGCTGAGGCCGGTCAGCCGCGTCCGGTACCCGCCGACGAGCCGGTACCCGCCGCCCCTGCCGTGCTCGGCGTACACCGGGACGCCGGCCGCCGACAGCGCCTCCACGTCCCGGTACACCGTCCGCTCCGAGACCTCCAGCTCGCGGGCCAGCTCGGCGGCGGTCATCGACTCCCGCGACTGCAGCAGGAGGACCAGGGAGATCAGCCGGGACGCACGCACCCACCCATTCTTCCATTTTCGTGTTAGAAAGCGGGAATGTCGCTGTCGCGGGCGGCGGGCCGGTTGCTAGCGTCGCCGCGTGACCACAATGATCGAACCCTCCCTGACCGCGTTCATCGACGCGCTCCCCAAGGTCGAGCTGCACGTCCACCTCGTGGGTTCGGCCTCCGTCCCCACCGTCCTCGAACTGGCCCGGCGGCATCCCGACGGCCCGGTCCCCACCACCGAGGACGAGCTGCGCGACTTCTACGCCTTCCGCGACTTCCCGCACTTCGCCGAGGTGTACGAGGCGGTGTCCAGCCTGGTCAGGACGCCCGACGACGTCGCCACGCTGGTGCTGGGCACGGCACGCGACCTAGCCGCGCAGAACGTCCGGTACGTGGAGCTGACCGTCACCCCGTACACCCACCAGCGCGCCGGGATGGCCATGCCGGCGATCACCGAGGCGCTCGACCGCGCCGCGGGCGAGGCGCTCTCCCTGCACGGCGTCGAGCTGGCCTACATCTTCGACATCCCCGGCGAGTTCGGGGCCGAGGGCGCCGCCGCCACCACCGAGCACGCGCTGCGGCACCCGCCGCGGGCGCTGACCGGCTTCGGCCTCGCGGGCATCGAGCAGATGCGCCCGCCGTACCGGGACGACTTCCGCGCCGCGTTCCGCGCCGCCCGCGCCGCCGGCCTGCGCAGCCTCCCGCACGGCGGCGAGATGACCGGTCCGGAGACGATCTGGGAGGTCATCGACGGCCTCGGCGCCGAGCGGATCGGGCACGGCATCAGCTGCCTCCAGGACCCGCGGCTGGTCGCGCACCTGCGCGAGACGCAGATCCCGCTGGAGGTGTGCCCCACGTCCAACGTCTGCACGGGCCAGGTCGAGAGCCTCGGCGCGCACCCGCTGCCGCGGATGCTGGAGGAGGGTCTGTTCGTCACGCTCAACAGCGACGACCCGCCCATGTTCAACACCTCGCTGACCGGCGAGTACCGCGCCGCCGCCGAGGTCTTCGGGTTCGGCCGGGACGAGCTGACCGCGCTCGCCCGCAACGCCGTCCTCGCGTCCGGCCTCGACGAGAAGGGCAAGCAGGCCATCCTGGACGAGATCGACGCGCTCCCTTAGCGCGTGCGCGTCCCTAGCGCGGCTCCACCTCGACGCGGGTGTCGTGGAAGGTGGGGCCGCCGCCCAGGTCGGTGTCGTGCTCGTTCACCACGGCGTTGGCGTTGGCGCCTCCGGAGAACTTCGCCCAATGCCCCTTGGACGTCGCGACGACCCCGGGGCGCACCCTGTCGGTGACGTCCAGCACCGCCTCGAACGCGCCCCGGTCGTTGCGGACGCGCACGCGCCGCCCGCTCTCCAGGCCACGGGCCGCCGCGTCCACGGGGTGCATGCGCAGGGACGGGCCGTCCCCGGAACGGCGGCGCAGCTCCTCGTTGTTGCCGAACACCGTGTTGAGGAAGTGGTGCGACGCCGCCGAGATCAGCGCCAGCGGGTAGCGCGCGGCGCGCTCCGGATCGGTGACCTCGGCCGGCGGCGTGTAACCGGCGACCGGGTCGAGCCCGGCGCCCGCGGCGCGCCGCGAGACGAACTCCAGCCTGCCCGACGGCGTCGGAAACCCCTCGGCGTACGGCAGGAACGGGTCGGGCACCGCCAGCCGCACGAACCCTTCCTTGCGGAGCCGGTCGAGGGTGATGCCCTCCAGGTAGGGGTGGCCCGACGCCAGCGCCTGCTCGGCCAGGCGCTCGTCGGAGTCCTGGAGTGCCGGGTCGTCCAGGCCCATGCGCAGGGCCAGGCGGCGGAAGGTCTCCGTGGTGGACAGGCACTCGCCGGGCGGCGCGACCGCGGGCTCGTTCCAGGCCAGGTAGAGATGGCCGTACCCCTCGTGCAGGTCGGCGTGCTCGTGCTGCATCGTCGCGGGCAGGACGATATCGGCGTAGTCGGCGGTGTCGGTCGGGAACTGCTCCAGGACCACGGTGAACAGGTCGTCCCTGGACAGCCCCTCGCGGACCCGGTTCTGGTGGGGCGTGCTGCCCACCGGGTTGGCCGCGATCACGAACAGCGCCTGGACGGGCGGGTCGTCCGCCTCCAGCAGCGCCTCGCCGAGCCGGCTCATCGACAGCACGCGGCGGGGGCCGCCTGTGTAGAGGTCGTCGCGGAACAGCGCCCGGCGGTTCAGCCGGGCATGGCCCGAGGTCGAGAACGACAGTCCGCCGCCCCGCCGCGCCCAGTCGCCCGTCACCCCGGGGACGCACGCCAGCGTCCGGAGCGCCGACCCGCCGCCCGCGTGCCGCTGTACGCCCTGCGTGGCGCGGATCGCGGTGGGCCGCGTGCGCGCGATGCGCTCGCCGAGCGCGACGATCGCCTCCTCGGGCACTCCCGTGATGGCGGCGGCGCGGGACGGGGTGAACTCCTCGATCCGCTCCCGGAACCGCGGCCAGCCCAGGGTGTGCCGTTCCAGGAACTCCTCGTCCTGCGCGCCGAGGCCGACGACCACGTTCAGCAGGCCGAGGGCCAGCGCCGCGTCCGTGCCCGGCAGCGGCGCCAGGTGCTCGTCGGCCTGGGCGGCGGAGCGGGTCAGCACGGGGTCGATCGCCACCAGGTACGCCCCCGCGCGCCGCGCGGCCTGCACGAACGTCCACACGTGGTGGCCGCTGGTCAGCGGGTTCGAGCCCCACAGGATGATCAGCCGGGCATGCGCGAAGTCCTCGGGGTCCATGCCGCCGCCCCGCCCGATCGTGTACCGCAGCCCGGTCGTGCCCGCCGCCGAGCAGATGTTCGCGTCGTGGCCGGACGCGCCGAGCGCGTTGAACAGCCGCCGCCCCGCGAAGCCCTCCAGACCCTGGAGATAGCCGAGCGTGCCGGTGCCCCAGTACGGCCAGATCGCCTGGCCGCCGTGCTCCTCGATGATCCGGTGGAGACGGCCGGCGATCTCGTCCAGCGCCTCGTCCCAGGTGATGCGCTCGAACCGTCCCTCGCCCTTGCGGCCGGCGCGGCGCAGCGGGTACAGGATGCGGTCCGGCTGGGACGCGCGCTCCAGCCACCGGTTGACCTTGGTGCACAGCGCGCCCCTGGTGTAGGGGTGGTCGGGGTTGCCGCGCAGCTCCACCGCCTCGCCGTCCCGTACGGTCACCACCCACGAGCAGCCGTCCGGGCAGTCCAGCGGGCACGCGCCCAGCACCTTCAGCTCTGTCACGACCCCAGTCTGCGGCATGAGCTCCAGGAGTGTCACCGGCCGACACCCCTGACATCGCGGCGCCCGGTGCGGTGTCGCCAACTCCGTCCCGACCTGGTTTCCTTGGGACGGCATCCCTCAAGGGGTGAACGTGACGCATGGGGAGATGACAGCGTGAAGAGCGTCGAGCCAAAGGTGTACCTGGTCGCACGTCCGGAGCTGGACTACGACGAGGTGGCCCGCTATCTGCGCGACGTCGGCGGCGAGTCCTGGCTCGGGCGGCTCGACCGGGGGGAGCTGGACGCCGAGCTCAACGACCCGCAGAACCTCGCGGAGTTCGCCGGCCGGCTGTGCTACCGGTCCTGGGAGCCGGGTCTCAACCCCAACGTAACCAGGATCCGCACCGACCAGGACGCGTATCTGGAGAACATCCTGCGCAGCATGCACGGGTCGGTGCTGGAGCACATCAGCTTCAGCTTCGTCCTGCACAACGTCAGCCGCGTCCTGACCCACGAGCTGGTGCGGCACCGTCCCGGTACGGCGATCTCCCAGGAGTCCCTGCGCTTCGTGCGGCTCCAGGACATCCCGTTCTGGTTCCCCGAGTGGGCCCGCGAGGACGCCGAGCTGATGAAGCGGGCCACCGCGCTCCTGGAGCAGATGGAGGAGTTCCAGGGCTGGATGGCCGCCCGTTTCGGGCTCGACGACGAGGGCGTCCCGTTCGCGGAGAAGAAGCATAAGACGTCGTTCATGCGGCGCTTCGCTCCCGAGGGCGTCGCCACCGGGCTGGTCTGGACGGCCAACGTCCGCACCCTCCGGCATGTGATCGAGAACCGCACGGCCCCCGGCGCGGAGGAGGAGATCCGGCTGCTGTTCGGCCGGGTCGGCGAGGTGATGCGGCGCGAGGCGCCCGCCCTGTTCGGCGACTACGAGGTCGAGGACGGCGCCTGGATCCCCAGATGGCGCAAGGTCTGACGCGCCTGAACGAGACCGGCGTCACACGAGCACGTGATCGATCCGCGGAAGATTGGGCCTGGGCGTAAGGCGCCGGTTACGCCAGGTTGGGCGCATGCCTGACATCACCGTCCCCGCAGGGGCTCAGGACCTGCCCGCCTACCTCGCCGTCCCGGAGGGGGAGGGCCCGTGGCCGGCCGTCGTCGTCGTGTTCGAGGCGTTCGGCGTGAACGAGGACATGCGCGCCCAGGCCGACCGTCTGGCGGGCCGGGGCTACCTGGCCGTCCTTCCCGACTTCTACAACGGGGCGCCGTGGCTGCGGTGCGTCCGTTCCGCGATGCGCCAGATGTTCGCGCGGCGCGGGCCCATGTACGACCACATCGAGGCCGCCCGCGCCTGGCTCGCCGCCCGCGACGACTGCACGGGACGGGTGGGCGTGATCGGCTTCTGCATGGGCGGCGGGTTCGCCCTGGTGGCCGCCGCCGAGTACGACTTCCAGGCCGCCTCGGTGAACTACGGCATGCTGCCCCGCGCACTGCCCGAGGCGCTGGAGGGCGCCTGCCCCGTCGTCGCGAGCTACGGCGGCCGCGACCGCTCGCTCCGGCGCGCCGCCGCCAAGCTCGACCGCGCCCTGACCGAGCTGGACGTGCCGCACGATGTGAGGGAGTACCCGGACGCGGGGCACAGCTTCCTCACCGGCAGCCGCACTCCGGCCCCGATGAGCCTGCTGTCCAAGGTCGTCATGGCGCACGGTCAGGGCCGCGACGCCGCCCCCGAGGCGTGGGAGCGCATCTTCGCCTTCTTCGACACCCACCTCACCAAGACCTGATCTACAATGTAAAGGCCACGGGCTCGGTGCCCTGACACGCCCGCCGCTCAGGACCCGGCCAGCACCGCCTGGGTCTGGGTCACCTGCGCGATCCGGCGTTCGGCGTCGTCGTACAGATCCGTCTGGACGACGAGGAAGCGGCGGCCGGTGTGCAGGGGCCGGGCGACGCCGCGGACGGTCCCGGACCGTACGCCGCGGAAGAAGTTGGTCTTGGACTCCACGGTGGTGGTGCTCGCGCCTTCGGGGAGGTTGAGGAACGCGCAGACGGCGCCGAGGCTGTCGGCGAGCGCCATCAGGGCGCCGCCGTGCATCGTCCCGCCCGCGGTGCAGCGGCCCGGTGCCCAGGCCAGCCGCCCGGTGACCTCGCCGGGCGCGGCGGCGTCGATCTCCACGCCCAGCGTGCGGGCGAACGGCATGGCGTCGAGGAACTGGTCCGTCGTCATCTCGGTCCCTCTCGGGTGTCGGGTTCTCCTGGCGGGTCACCCTGCCCGGGGTGTGCGGGCCCGGTCCATGACGTGGGAGGTAATCGCCGCCATGACATCGGCTGGATACCGTCGGGGCGTGACGACGATGACGACCTCGCTGAGTGACGTGCGGCCGGTCGGGGAGCAGTTGCGGGCGTGGCGGCAGAGGCGCCGGATGAGCCAGTTGGAGCTGGCCTCCGACGCCGGTGTCTCGACGCGGCATCTGAGCTTCGTGGAGACGGGGCGGTCCTTGCCGAGCCGGGAGATGGTGCTGCGGCTGTCGGAGCACCTGGACGTGCCGCTGCGCGATCGCAATCTGCTGCTGGTGGCGGCGGGGTTCGCGCCGGTGTACTCCGAGACCTCGTTCGAGGAGCCGCGGATGGATTCGGTGCGGGAGGCGCTGCGCCAGGTGCTGCGGGGCCACGAGCCCTTCCCGGCGGTCGTGGTGGACCGGTTCTGGAACCTGATCGAGGCGAACGCGGCGGCCGCGCTGTTCATGGAGGGGGCGTCCCCGGAGCTGCTGGAGCCGCCGCTGAACGTGCTGCGCCTCAGCATGCATCCGGAGGGGATGGCGCGGAACATCATCAATCTGGCGGAGTGGCGCGCGCACATGATCGACCGGGTGCGCCGTCATGTGGCGCTGACCGCGGACCCGGCGCTGGCGCAGCTGTACCGGGAGCTGCGCGAGTACCCGGAGCCGGTGGAGGGGCCCGCGCCGCCGCCGTCCGGCGGGGAGGTGGTGGTACCGCTGCGGATCCGGTCGGGGGAGGCCGAGCTGTCGTTCTTCAGCACGATCGCCACGTTCGGCACGCCCGTCGACATCACGGTGGCGGAGCTGGCGATCGAGGCGTTCTATCCCGCGGACGCGGCCACGACGAGGTTCCTGAAGGAGCGCGGCGGCTGGTGAGCGGCGGCGGGCGGCTCGTCATGGGGGCTCGATCGGGTCGTGGTGGACGTGCTCGGGCGGGACGCCGAGGTCGCTCAGGACGCCGGCGGCGGCCCTGACCATCCCGGCGGGACCGGCGAGGTAGACCTCGTGGCGGCCGGGGTCGGCGAACCGGCCGAGCACGTCGGGCAGGCTGCCGCGGGTCCCGGGGTGGTCGGGGTCGCCGGAGACGACGGGGGTCACCTGGAGCCGGGGCCAGGCGGCGGCGAGCGCCCGCAGGGAGTCGATGTCGTACAGGCCGTCCTGGGTGCGGGCGCCGACGAGGAGGTGGACGGAGCGGTCGCGGGCGGAGGTGGCGGCCTGCTCGGCGATGGCCTTGAGGGGAGCGAGGCCGGTGCCGCCCGCGACCAGGAGGAGGTCGCGGCCGCCGGTGCCGTCGAGGGTCATGGTGCCGTCCGCGGAGCCGAGCAGGACGGTGTCGCCCGGCGCGGTGTGGCGCACCAGCGTCCCGCTCACCCAGCCGCCGGGGACGGCGCGCACGTGCAGGTGGAGGGTGCCGTCGGGGCGGGGCGCGCCGGCGGGCGAGTAGGGCCGCCACACCCTGGCCCAGCGCCGGACCTGAACGGGGACGTACTGGCCCGGTTCGTAGGGCAGGGGGCGGTCCGGGCGGAGGGTGAGCACGGCCAGGTCGGCGGCGCGGCGGTCGTGGGCGGTGACCTCGGCGACCCACCAGGGCGGCGCGAGGGCCGCGTCGCGTTCGGCGGCGGCGATCATCAGCCGGGACGCGGACCGGTACGCGGCCGTCCAGGCGGTCTCGGTCTCGGCCGTCCAGGCGGTCCCGCCGAACCTGCGCAGCGTCGCGATGAGGGCCGCGCCCATGACGGGATAGTGCTCGGGCAGCACGCCGAACTTGCGGTGGCAGCGGCCGAGGCGGGCGAGCGTGCGGTCGAGCGCGGCGAGGTCGTCCAGGCTGCCGACGATCTCGATGAGGGCGCGGAACATGCGGTCGCGCTGCCGGTCCATGGCGGGCGGGAACAGTTCCCGCAGCCGGGGGTCGGAGGCGAACAGCCGGCCGTAGAAATAGCCGGCGGCCTTCTGTGCGACGGGTTCGATCCAGTCGAGGCTTTCTTGCGCGACGCGCGCTTCCCATGGCATAGGCCAGCCGCCTTCTCGGCCGTCGGGTACGGCGCCGGGACTCCCGGCGCCCTTGGCAGTTCCCCCGTGCTGTCCGACTTTGTGAGAGTTTCGCACCGGGAGCCGCGGTCCTCAACCGGTTCGGGCCAGGTGACGCGGCCGGAGGGCGTTCTGTATGCCTTTGCGAATTTCGCTGGATTTCCTGGTTGATCGTTGGGTGTAAAGATACTTGTCGGTATCGACCGGAATCGCCCCAATGATTGGGGAAAGCCGGGGGGAATTGCTCCGGTATCGCCTGTTTTATCTGGCGTAGGGGTCCGTGCCCGCGATGATCTCTCGCCTTCTGCGGAGGAAAAATCTCTACCCGGGCGGTGCGGGCTCGCCGGCGGCCCCGGCCCGCCCGTCCGAGGTGGATCCGCTCCCTTCGCCCTGCGCGACGAGGGTCCATGCGGCAAGCTGGCCGAGGGGGGAGGCGTACTAGGGGAGGAATAAGCATGCGAGAGGTGACAAGGGGGGCGCCGGGCGATCCCGGCGGCACCGCCAACGCTCCACCGCTCATCGGCATCACCACCTACCTCGAACCGGCCCGCTGGGGTGTGTGGGTACGGGAGGCGGCCCTGCTGCCCGCCCCGTATGTGCGCGCGGTGGAGCGGTCCGGGGGCGTGCCCGTGCTGGTGCCGCCGCTGGCGGGCCTGGGCGGGACGCGGACCCTGCTGCGCGGGCTCGACGGCATCGTGTTCGCCGGCGGCGGCGACGTGGACCCGCGGCTGTACGGGGCCGAGCGGCACGCCGAGACCGGCCCGCCGCAGCCGCACCGCGACCGGTTCGAGCTGGCGCTGGTCCGCGCGGTGGTGGACGCCGACCTGCCGTTCCTGGCGATCTGCCGTGGGATGCAGGTGCTGAACGTGGCGCGCGGCGGCGCGCTGGTCCAGCACCTGCCGGAGGCGGTCGGGCACGAGCGGCACGCCCCGGCGGCCGGGATGATCGGACGGCACCGGGTGCGGATCAGCGGGACCAGCGTCCTGGGCAAGATCCTGGGCGAGGCGGCCGAGGTGCCCGCGTACCACCACCAGGCGGTCGGCAGGCTCGGCAAGGGCCTGACCGCCGTGGCCTGGGCCGACGACCAGGTCGTCGAGGGAGTGGAGCTCCAGGGTCACCGGTTCGGCCTGGGCGTCCAGTGGCACCCCGAGGAGGGCGACGACCGGCGCCTGTTCGAGGCCCTGGTCGCTGAGGCCGGGGGCGGCTGAGCCACTGGAGCGCCCTGTGCGACGATGGCGCCCCCGAGGGGAGCGGAGGTGCCGCATGACACAGGACATGACACAGGAGAGGCTCGGCCGGAACAGCCCGAACGCTGACGGGTACGGCCACTACGAGCGGCTGAGGATCGACTGGGCGGCGCCGGGGGTGCTGCGGGTCACGCTGAGCGCCCCGGGGCGCCTGAACGCCGTCGACGCCGTCGCGCACGGCGAACTGACGGCGATCTGGCGGGACGTGGACGCCGACGACGCGGTGCGCGCGGTGCTGGTGCGCGGCGAGGGGACGGCGTTCTCGGCCGGGGGCGACCTGGCCATGGTCGAGGAGATGCTGGACAGCCACGCCGCCCGCACCCGGATCATGCGCGAGGCCCGTGACATCGTGATGAACCTGATCGGCTGCTCCAAGCCGGTGGTCAGCGCGATCCAGGGCCCGGCGGTGGGCGCGGGCCTGGCGGTGGCGCTGCTGGCCGACATCTCGGTCGCGGGACGCACCGCAAAGATCATCGACGGGCACACCAAGCTGGGCGTGGCCGCGGGCGACCACGCCGCGATCATCTGGCCGCTGCTGTGCGGCATGGCCAAGGCCAAGTACTACCTGATGCTCTGCGACACCCTCAGCGGCGCCGAGGCCGAGCGGATCGGCCTGGTCAGCCTGTGCGTGGACGACGAGGAGGTGCACGAGCGCGCCCTGGAGGTCGCCGGGCGCCTGGCCGCGGGCGCGGCCGAGGCGATCCGCAACACCAAGCACGCGCTCAACAACTGGCTGCGGCTGGCCGGTCCCACCTTCGACGCGTCCCTGGCCCTGGAGTTCCTGGGCTTCACCGGGCCGGACGCGCGGGAGGGCGTCGCCGCGATCCGCGAGAAGCGCCCGCCCACGTTCACCTGACCCGCGCCGGGCGTCAGTACGACTTGGGCAGGCCCAGCTCGTGCTGCGCGATGTGGGCCAGGACGAGCTCCTCGGCGACGGGGATGTTCTTGGCGATGCGGGCGTCCCTGAACAGCCGCGCCACCGGGTACTCCAGCGAGTAGGCCATGCCGCCGTGGGTCTGGAAGGCGCGGTCGGCGGCCTGCCAGGCGGCGTCGGCGGCGGTGAGCTTGGCGATGTTGGCCTCCGAGCCGCAGGGCCGTCCCCGGTCCCACAGCCAGGCGGCCTTGTGGGTCATCAGCCGGGCCAGCTCCAGCTGCGCCTTGATCCTGGCGAGGGGGAACGCGACGCCCTGGTTGGCCCCGATCGGCCTGCCGAACGGCGCCCGTTCCCGCGCGTACGAGCACGCGATCTCCAGCGCCAGCTCGCCCGAGCCGACCCCACCGGCGGCGGCCAGGATCCGCTCGGGGTTGAGGATGTCCCACAGCACCGCGAAACCCCGGTCGGGCTCGCCCAGGACGCGGTCGGCCGGGACGCGCACCCCGTCCAGGAACACCATGCTGGACGCGACGGTGTTGGTGCCGAGCTTGGGGATCGGGCGGTAGGACAGCGTGCCCTGGGCGACGGCCTCGCGCACGTCCACCAGCAGCACCGTGAACCCCGCGGTGCGCGGGCCGGCCTCGGCGGCGGGAATCGTCCGGGCGACCAGCACCATGAGGTCGGCGCGCTCCACCCCGGAGATCCAGATCTTCTGCCCGCCGACCACGAAGTCGCCGCCCGGCTCGCGGCGGGCGTGGGTGGCGATCTGGATGGCGTTGCTGCCGGCGTCCGGCTCGGTGATCGCGAAGCAGGTGTCCAGGTCGCCGGCGGCGATGGCGGGCAGGAACGCGCGCCGCTGCTCCTCGGTGCCGTGCCGGGTGATGGTCAGCCCGCCGAACGCGGGGGTCAGCAGGTACATGAACGAGGCGGCGCCGCCCGCGCCGCCCCCGGCCAGGCTCTCCAGCGCCACCGCCAGCTCCAGCAGCCCTTGGCCGCCGCCGCCGTACTCCTCGGGGATGGCCAGGCTGTGCCAGCCGCCATCGACCAGTTCCCGCCAGACCTCCTCGGGCCAGCGCTTCTCGGCGTCGCACCGGTCCCAGTAGTCCTGGCCGTACTTGCTCGCGATCGCCCCTACGCCGTCGCGCACCGCGATCGCGCTGTCGGGCAGGTCGAACTCCATCCGCGCCTCCTCCGGCTTGCGTGCACGGCCACCGTAGCCCACGCGGTAAGTGCGCGCTGACGCAGGCCGCCGGGTTCGGGCGGGGGGCGGTCAGCCGCGTCCCGTGGCGGTGCCCAGGTAACGGGTGACCATGTCGGCGATGAACCGGGCGACCCGCTCGGGCGGCTCGGACGGCAGCACGATATGGCTCATCGTCAGCCGCACCGCCGCGTCGGCGATCGTGGCCAGCTCCGCGCGCTCCACCTGCGGCCACTGCCGCATCGCGTGCTCGACGATGCGGGCGCTGGCGGTGAACAGCACCGGCTCGGCCTTGGTGGTCAGCAGCGGCAGCAGCTCGTCCCCGCCCGCGCCGGTCAGCACCGCCTTCTTGATCGGGTCGTCGGCGGAGGTCTCCAGCGTGAACAGCACCGCCGCCTCCACCGCCGTGTGCAGGTCCTCGTGCTCGGACAGCAGCCGGTTGATGCTCTCCAGGTAGCGGTCGTTGTCGCGCAGCACCACCGCCTGCGCCAGCCCCCACTTGTCGCCGAACTCGTTGTAGACGGTCTGCCTGCTCACCCCCACGGCGGCGGCGACGTCCTGCATCCGGACGCCGCGGTAGCCGCGCTGCACCAGCAGCTCGGCCGCGGCGTCCAGCAGGGCCTCACGGTGCGAAGGGCGGGCGGCGGTCATCGGCGTTTCCTCCAGGTGTCGGGGCTGGAAGGTATCGGAGCTGGAAGGCGGGGTCCCGCGGAACGGGGCGGCGGTGCACATTATCCTCCGTGCGCCGCCTCCGGGCATCGGCCGAACGTGCCGTTCGCTCGCGGCCGGGCGGAATGATCGATATAGTCCCCGCCAGGCAGGGCCGTAGCGCAGAGGTCGTCGCGCCTTGCAGCGGGCTGGAGGACGTCGGTTCGAATCCGACCGGCCTTGCCGCTCATTTCCGCCGGATCAGCCGGGACCAGAACGCTTTCGAGGGGGCGATCCTTGCCACAGGGGAACATCGCCGCCGGGTCCCGGCTGGCGCGGCTACGGCGGATCCGCCGGTACGCGGTCCCGCGCTGGATGATCGAGCGGGCGACCGAGCGCCGCCTGGCCGGAGACTGGCGCGGAGCCTGCGCCGCCGCCGCGGTGGACGTCACCTTCGACCTGGACGACATCGCCGCGCGATACGGCGCCGAGGTGGCGGCCGCCGTGGAGGACGACCTGCTCCACCTTGCCCCCGACCTGGTGCGTTGGCACGCCCCCAGGGTCGGTCCCTCGGGCACCACCCTGCAGCCGGGAGGGGCGCTGATCCTCAATCACTACGGCGCGCACGGGCTGGAGGGCAGGGCCGCCCCGCGCCTGTACATCACCGCCCATCCCTGGCTGTTCCAGACGTCGCAGCGTCTCACCCTGTACTTCGCCCCGGTCGACATGCGGAGGGATGCCGTCCACATGTGCGACGACTACCCCTTCAACCAGTTCTGGCGCGGCATCGCCCAGTCCTGGGTCCGGGCCAGGCACCTGTGGGACGTCCGCCGCGCGCACGAGCTGAGGAGGCGCTGCGGCGGCGACGACGAGCGCGTCCCGTTCCTCGAGCCCGACGGCACGCCGCGCGCCGCCGCGAAGCTGCCCACGTCCGACCCCGGTGCCGACGACCCGGTCGGGCACGCGGAGTGGGTCACGATGCTGCACGAGCGCGGCGAGGTCGAGGCGGCCTTCACGGCGGCGGGCATCGCGCTGGAGCCCGAGTCGGTCGAGTACCAGCGGGACAACGAGGTCGGCTCGCTGGACAGGCTCGCCCGGATGCCGCTGGCCCTGACCCGGCTCGAACCGGAGCTGCGGCGCGCGCCCGGCAGGCCGGCCGCCCGTTTCGCGATCCCCTGCGGGGCGTTCTCCACCCTGCTCCTCGAACACGACGGCGACCGTGGCGTGCGCGCCGAGATGGGGGCGATGCCCGCCTGGGACTACACCGAGCCCGTGCTCGCGGAGGCACGCTGGCAGCGTCTGCCCGACATCGACCTGCTGCGCGAGGGCCGCACCCCGCCCGAATGGCTGCATCCGCTCGTCCACGACGCCCTGTGCCCGGCACGGCCGTCGAGCGGGGTCGGTCCGCCGGAGCCCGAGCGGCCCGATCCGGTACGGGTGCGCTGCCGCGGCGACTGGCACGAGGTCGCCTTCGAGGGCGGAGCCCTGCGGCTGCCGCACAGCGCCGAGGAGCGGAAGCGCGAGGAGGCGCTGGCGGCGCTGGGCGGGGCGGTCGGCGGGTGCTTCGCCGTCCAGAAGGCGTGGCGGACGGGCGCCGGACGGCTGCCCAAGGCCCTGCGCGACCAGCGTCGCGACCTGTTCGACCGCGCCCACCACGGCGACACCCCGGGCGTGCTGCGGCTGCTCGACCTGGGCGTGGACCCGCGCGTCCGCGACAAGAACGGACGGACGCTGCTGCACAAGCTGTACATGCTCGACCATGAGGTGCTGCTGCCCCGGCTCCTGGCGGCGGGCCTGGACGTCGACACCCCTGACGTCATCGGCGCCTCGGCCCTGCACAGGGCCGTCGAGCTGGACGGCTCCGTCGCGCTGGTCAGGGCGCTGCTGGACGCGGGCGCCCGCATCGACCTGGTCGACAAGGAGGAGACCACGATCCCGCGCCTGATATACCGCGCCGGCCGCAAGGACCTGGGGTTCCTGGAGGAGCTGATCGCCGAGGAGTACCCCCACCTGCTCGACTACTGAGCCCGTCACAGGCCCGCGCCCGCCTTCCGGCGTGCCGATCACGTTTGGGTCGCACGCCTTTGTTCTGCTTCCAGAACGACATCGTCGCCACCAGCCACGCGCCCGCCACCACCTACCGGCTGCTGTCCCTGGACGGCTCCGGCAACGTCACCACCGCCCCGTCAACGCCGCGGCCCGGCGGCTGGGCTACGTCGACCAGGTCGTGGGCCCCGTCGCCCGCGGCTCCGGGTGCCCCTGGAGCTGATGGGCTGCGCCCTGTACGACGTGGCGCGCCGGAAGTAACCCCGGACCGGCCCGTACCCCTCCGCCCGGCGATCGTGCGCGCAACACGCGGATGCCGGGCGGCGTTGTGCCCGGCCACAGGGCTCGCGGGGAACCACCGGGTTCCGTTGACGCGGGCGGGCGCGGTTCCTAGGGTGAGCACGTACCGACCGGTTGGTATGTGCAATGGAGGTTGGCCCCCCGTGAGCACCGCACCCCCGAGCACCGCACCGCCCGACGCCGCCGCGCTGCGCGAGCGCGTCCGTGCCTTCCTGGACGAGCACGACCCGAAGGCCACCGAGCCGCTGGAGTTCCTGCGCGCCAGGTTCGACGCCGGGCTCGCCTGGGTGCACTACCCCGAAGGGCTGGGCGGGCTGGGCCTGCCCCGCGAGCTGCAGGCCGTCGTGGAGGCCGAGCTGACCGCGGCCGGGGCGCCCCGCCAGCGGGCCGAGCGCAACCCGATCGGCCTCGGCATGGCCGCTCCCACCATCCTCGCGGTCGGCACCGAAGAGCAGCGCAAACGGTTCCTGCGCCCGCTGTGGACGGGCGAGGAGATCTGGTGCCAGCTGTTCAGCGAGCCCGGCGCCGGATCGGACCTGGCCGCGCTGGCCACCCGTGCCGTCCGCGACGGCGACGGCTGGCTCGTCACCGGCCAGAAGGTGTGGACGTCGCTGGCGCACGAGGCGCGCTGGGCGCTGCTGGTCACCCGGACCGACCCCGACGTGCCCAAGCACCGCGGCATGACCTACTTCATCTGCGACATGCACGCTCCCGGCGTCGAGGTGCGGCCGCTGCGGCAGATCACCGGCGAGGCCGAGTTCAACGAGGTCTTCCTGACCGACGTGCGGATCCCCGACGAGCACCGGCTCGGCGCGGTCGGCGACGGCTGGAAGGTGTCCACCACCACGCTGATGAACGAGCGCGTCGCGATCGGCGGCGCGGCCGTCCCGCGCGAGGGCGGCATCATCGGCGTCGTCGCGGCGCTGTGGCGGGATCGTCCCGAGCTGCGCACCTCCGGCCTGCACGACCGGCTGCTGCGGCTGTGGGTGGAGGCCGAGGCGGCACGGCTCACCGGAGCGCGCCTGCGGCAGTCGCTGGCGGCGGGCATGCCCGGCCCCGAGGGCTCGGCCACCAAGCTCGCCTACGCCCGCGTCAATCAGGAGGTCTCCGGCCTGGAGCTGGAGCTGCTCGGCGACGAGGGCCTGCGCTACGACGACTGGACGATGCGGCGCCCCGCGGGCGTGGACTTCACCCGCCGCTCCGGCGGCTACCGCTACCTGCGCGCCAAGGGCAACTCCATCGAGGGCGGCACCTCGGAGATCCTGCGCAACATCATCGCCGAGCGGATCCTGGGCCTGCCCGGGGAGATCCGCGTGGACAAGGACGTGCCCTGGAAGGACCTGCCCAAGTGAAGGACCTGCTCTACAGCGAGATCGAGGACGATCTGCGCGCCGGCGTCCGCGAGCTGCTCGACGACAAGGCCCAGTGGACCGGCGTGCTCGCCGGCGTCGAGAAGGACGACCCGTACGACACCGCGCTGTGGCAGGCGCTCGCCCAGATGGGCGTGACCGGGCTGCCCGTCCCCGAGGACCTGGGCGGCGCGGGCGCCACCTGGCGGGAGACGGCCGTGGTCATGGAGGAGCTGGGACGGGCGGTGGCGCCCGTGCCGTTCCTGGGGTCGGCCGTGCTCGGGGCGGCGGCGCTGCTGGCCGCGGGCGACCGCGACCTGCTGCCCCAGGTCGCCTCGGGCGAGCGGATCGCCGTGCTCGCCGTCCCGCTGGGCACCGCGCCCGGCGCGCCCGTGGGCGGCACCGTCCGGGCGGACGACGGGACGCTCACCGGCGAGGTCGCGGGCGTCGCGGACGGGCAGGCCGCCGACGTGCTGCTCGTCCCCGCCTCGGGCGCCCTGTACGCGGTGGACGCCGCTGACGCCGCCCGCACACCCGTGATCTCCCTCGACATGACCCGGCGGCTGTGCGACCTGTCCTTCGCCGCCGCCCCGGCGCGGCTCGTCGCCGAAGGGGACGGCACGGTGCGCGCCGCGCTGTCCACCGGCGCCGCGATGCTGGCCTCCGAGCAGCTCGGCCTGGCCGGACGCTGCCTGGACACCACCGTCGAGTACCTCAAGACCCGGTACCAGTTCGGCCGTCCCGTGGGCTCCTACCAGGGACTCAAGCACCGCCTCGCCGACCTGTGGACCGCGGTCGCCGAGGTCCGCGCGGTGGCCAGGTACGCGGCGTCCTGCGTGGCCGACGACGACGCCGACGCCCCCGTGGCCGTCGCGGTCGCCCAGGCGCACTGCTCGCCGATCGCGGTGAAGGCCGCCGAGGAGTGCGTCCAGATGCACGGAGGCATCGGGTTCACCTGGGAGCACCCCGCGCACCTCTACCTCAAACGGGCCAAGAGCGCCGCGATCGCCCTGGGCACCGCCGACCACCACCGCGCCGCCCTGGCGGACCTGGTGGACCTCCCGCCGGCCTGACGGCCGCCCGCCGCCCGCACCCCTGCCACTCGGAGACGGGACCCGGTCAGACGCGGCCCGGTGTCAGATGTGGCGGGGGCGGCGGCTCAGGCGGCGGATCAGGGAACGGTCGGACGCCTGTTCCGGCGCCCCCTGCCGGGACGTCAGGGTCTCCAGCAGGCTCTCCAGCGCGGGCGGCCGGACGCACACGAACGTGGCCTTGGCGCGGCGCGCGCAATGCAACCTCACCGAGGGTCTCAGCAGCCGGGACAGCAGCCCGCGCTCACCGCGCCCCACGACCAGGATGTCGTTCTCCCTGGCCAGCCTCACCAGCGTCGCGCCCGGCTCGCCGACCAGGGCCAGCGCGGTCAGCTCCAGCCCGTGGGGCGCGCCGCCCGCGACCTCGTCCAGCAGCCTGGCGATCAGCTCGGCGCCCGCGCCGCGGAGCGCCTCGGTCACGCCGCAGCCGAGCTGGCCCGCGGCCGACACGTGCGGGGGCAGCGGCGCGGCGTGGACGACCACCAGCGGCAGACCGCGCAGCCGCGCCTCCCCGATGGCCCATGACAGCGCGCAGCGGGCCCCGGCGGAGTCGTCGACTCCCACGACCACGCGCGGGCCGCCCTCCGGTCTCGCGTTCACTGTTCCTCCCGAGCCGCACGCCACGAAATGATGTGCACTCTAGGGTGGAGGTATACCCGCTCAGAAGAAAGTGTTTCGTCGCCGTTGACGAAAGGTTGCGCCCGGCTTTGCCCGCGTCGCCCGGCTGGACCGCCTCGCGGGCGGCGGGGCACACTGCGGGCATGGTCTCCAACGATCCGGCCACCGATCCCGCGTGCGCGGTCGCCCATGGCGACGTCGCGCCCGAGCGCTCCGACCGCGTCCTGGTCGCCGTGTTCTCCTCACCGGTCGCCGAGCACCTGCTGCGGTACGGCACCGACCTGGGCTTCCGCGGCCTGCTCCTGGAGCCGGACAAGGAACGCGCCGACGATCCGCGCTTCGCGCCCTTCGAGGTCGTCACCGAGCCGCCCGGCGGCCTGGGGGCCGCGGCCGACGTCGTGGTGACCGACCATCACCGTGCCGAGCTGGGGCCCGTTCTGCGCGACGTGCTGGCCCTGCCGGTCCGGTGGGTCGGCGTCATGGGCAACCCGCGGCACCCGGCCCCGCACGTCCCCGCCCTCACCGAGCTGGGAGTGCCCGCCGACGACATCGCCCGGGTGCACCGGCCGATCGGTCTCAACATCGGCTCCCGCACGCCCCCGGAGATCGCGATCGCGACCCTGGCGGGGCTGCTGGCCGACCGCAACGGCCGGCCGGGCGGCTTCGAGTTCTGAGCCGGAGGCCCGCCGCGACCGGCCGGGGTCCGCGCTACCGTTACGCGCGGCCGGGGGACAGCGCGGGAGGGTGATCCATGAGGGCCGTGGTGTACGAGGCGTTCGGCGGGCCGCTGGAGGTGCGGGACGTGCCCGACCCCGCCGTCCCCGAGGACGGGGCCGTGATCAGGGTGGAGGCGACCGGCCTGTGCCGCAGCGACTGGCACGGCTGGCAGGGGCACGACCCCGGCATCACCGCGTTCCCGCACGTGCCCGGCCACGAGCTGGCGGGCGTGGTCGCCGAGACCGGCGCCCGGGTCACCCGGTGGCGCGCCGGTGACCGCGTCACCGTGCCGTTCGCGTGCGCGTGCGGGCGCTGCGCCTCCTGCGCCGCGGGCGACCAGCAGGTCTGCGAGAACCAGGCGCAGCCGGGCTTCGACCACTGGGGGTCGTTCGCCGAGCACGTGGCCGTGCGCAACGCCGACCTCAACCTGATCGGCCTGCCCGACGACATGGCCTTCACCGCGGCGGCGGGCCTGGGATGCCGGTTCGCCACCGCGTACCGCGCCGTCCTGGCCCAGGGACGCGCGGCGCCGGGGGAGTGGGTGGCGGTGCACGGCTGCGGCGGCGTCGGGCTGTCCGCCGTGATGATCGCGGTCGCGGCCGGCGCGCGGGTGGTGGCCGTCGACATCTCCGCCGGCGCCCTCGACCTGGCCCGCGGCCTCGGCGCCGCGGCCGTGGTCGACGCCTCCGCCCTCGGCGCCTCCGGCCCCGCCGCGGCCGTGCGCGAGATCACCGGCGGTGGCGCGCACGTGTCGCTGGACGCCCTCGGCGCCCCGGCCACCGCCCGCGCCTCGGTGGAGTGCCTGCGGCGGCGCGGCCGGCACGTCCAGGTCGGCCTGCTGCCGGCCGCCGCGGGACGCGCCGACCTGCCCATGGACCGGGTCATCGCCCTGGAGCTGGAGATCCTGGGCAGCCACGGGATGGCCGCCCACGCCTACGAGCCGATGCTGGAGCAGGTCCGCGCCGGCACGCTGCGCCCCGGCGCGCTGGTGCACCGGATCATCGGCCTGGACGAGGCGCCCGCCGCCCTGGCCGCCATGGACGCCCCGGGCCCCGCGGGCGTCACCATGATCGTCCCGCGGTGACCCGCCGGGACGGCCGGGCCGCGTCCGGCAAGGATCTGAGGCACCGCAGGCCGGCCCGTATCATGTGGGTCCCGCGCCAGAACTGTCGGTGGCGTCGCCTACGGTCGTGAACGGCCCGGCACGCCCCCCGAAGAAGGTGACGACACCATGGCGAACAGCGCCGTCGACGAGCAGGACTTCCAGCGGGTCACCGACCCCTACCGCAGGGAACTGCTGGCGCACTGCTACCGGATGCTGGGCTCCATCCACGACGCCGAAGACCTCGTGCAGGAGACCTACCTGCGCGCCTGGCGCTCCTACGGCAACTTCGAGGGCCGCTCGTCCCTGCGCACCTGGCTGTACCGGATCGCGACCAACGTCTGCCTGACCGCCATCGACCAGCGCGGCAACCGTCCCATGCCCTCCGGCCTGGGCGCGCCCAGCGACGAGCCCGAGCGCCCCGTCGTGGCCTCCCCCGAGGTGCCGTGGCTGGAGCCGGTGCCGGACGCGGTGATCGGCGCCGACGCCGCCGACCCCGCCACCATCGTCGCCTCCCGCGAGTCCACCCGGCTGGCCTTCGTCGCCGCGCTCCAGCACCTGCCGCCCAACCAGCGGGTGGTGCTGATCCTGCGGGACGTGCTCAAGTGGAAGGCCGCCGAGGTCGCCGAGCTGCTGGAGATCTCCGTCGCGTCCGCCAACAGCGCCCTGCAGCGCGCCCGCGCCCAGCTCAAGGAGGTCGGGCCCAGCGAGGACGAGCTGGTCGAGCCCACCGACCCCGACCAGCGCCGGCTGCTGGACCGCTACGCCTCCCTCTTCGAGAACGCCGACATCAAGGGCCTGGTCGAGCTGTTCAAGGAGGACGCGGTCTGGGAGATGCCGCCGTTCCCGCAGTGGTTCCGCGGCGCCGAGCCGATCGTCCGGCTCATCATCGCCCAGTGCGGTCCCGAGCCCGGCGAGCTGCGGATGGTGCCCACGGGCGCCAACGGCCAGCCCGCCTTCGCCATGTACCGGCGCGGCGACGACGGCGTCTACCACCCGTTCCAGCTCCAGGTCCTCGACGTCGTCCGCGGCGAGGACGGCCGCGAGAGCGTCGGCCACGTGTCGGCCTTCTTCGACTTCGAGGGCGACCTGTTCGCCACCTTCGGGCTCCCCAGGACGCTCCCGGCCTGACCGGTCCGGGCACCGCCGGGAACCTTCCCGGACTCTTCCACTCGGCGGAAACTCGGGTGTGTCATCGGGGACGACGCATGCCAGTGTGAAGGCACCCGCGGCCCGGAGGCGTGGCCGCGCTGCGTGTGGGGAGGCACGGCACGGTATGGGCCTTGGTACGGGCATGGACAAGGTCGTGGCCTCGGCGGCGGAGGCCGTCGCCGACATCGGCGACGGGGCGTCGCTGGCCGTCGGCGGGTTCGGGTTGTGCGGGGTGCCCACCGTCCTGATCGACGCCCTCTACGAGCGAGGCTCGGGCGGCCTGCGCGTGGTGTCGAACAACTGCGGGCTCGACGGGCGCGGGCTGGGCAGGCTGCTGGCCGCCGGGCGGATCGCGCGGGCGCAGGGCTCCTACGTCGGCGACAACAAGGAGTTCGCCCGGCAGTACCTGGCCGGGGAGATCGAGCTGGAGCTGATGCCGCAGGGCACGCTGGCCGAGAAGATGCGGGCCGGCGGCGCCGGGATCCCCGCGTTCTACACCCCCGCCGGTGTCGGCACCATGATCGCCGAGGGCGGGCTGCCGTGGCGGTACGCCCCCGACGGCACCGTCGCGGTGACCTCACCGCCCAAGGAGGTGCGGGAGTTCGGCGGCCGCCAGTACGTCCTGGAGGAGAGCATCACCACCGACTTCGCGCTGGTGCGCGCCGCCCGCGGGGACCGGCACGGCAACCTGATCTTCGACAAGGCCGCCCGCAACTTCAACCCGCTGTGCGCCATGGCGGGCCGCGTCACCCTCGCCGAGGTCGAGGAGCTGGTCGAGCCCGGCGAGCTCGACCCCGACGCGGTGCACCTGCCGGGCGTGTTCGTCCAGCGCGTCGTCCGGCTCACCCCCGAGCAGGCCGCGGACAAGCCGATCGAGAAGCGCACGGTCACCGAGCGGGAGGGACGGGACTGATGCCCTGGTCCAGGGACGAGATCGCGGCCAGGGCCGCCGCCGAGCTGCCCGACGGCGCCTACGTCAACCTCGGCATCGGCCTGCCCACGCTGATCCCCGCGCACATCCCGCCGGGACGCGAGGTGGTCCTGCACGCCGAGAACGGGATCCTCGGCGTCGGCCCGTACCCGTACGAGGACGAGGTCGACCCGAACCTGATCAACGCGGGCAAGGAGACGGTCACCGTGCGGCCGGGGGCCGCCTACTTCGACTCCTCGCTGTCCTTCGGCATGATCCGCGGCGGCCATATCGACGTGGCGGTGCTGGGCGCCATGCAGGTGTCGGCCCGCGGCGACCTGGCCAACTGGTCGGTGCCCGGCAAGATGATCAAGGGCATGGGCGGGGCGATGGACCTGGTGCACGGCGCCGGCCGGGTCATCGTGGTGATGGCGCACACCAGCAGGGACGGCTCCCCCAAGATCGTGAACGAGTGCGACCTGCCGCTGACCGGCGCCGGCTGCGTCGACCTGATCATCACCGAGCTGGGCGTGCTGGAGGTCACCGGCGGCGGCCTCGTGCTGGTCGAGACCGCGCCCGGCGTGACCGCCGACGAGATCCGCGCGCGCACCGAACCCGACGTGAAGGAAGGTCTCCGGGCATGACCCACCCCAACCATCCTCCCTACCTGTACCCCGGCTACCGCAGCACCGTGCTCCGCGCGCCGTCGCAGGAGCTGGTCATGCCCAAGCTGGGGCCGGACAGCGTCGAGCTGACCTCCCCGGTGTTCGGGCACCAGGAGCTGCACCCGCTGGACGCCGACCTGACCCGGCGGCACGCGGGCGAGCCGATCGGGGAACGGATCATCGTCACCGGGCGGGTGCTGGAGGGCGGCACGCGCAGGCCCGTGCGCGGCGCGCTGGTGGAGATCTGGCAGGCCAACGCGTGCGGCCGGTACATCCACGAGGGCGACCAGCATCCCGCGCCGCTCGACCCCAACTTCACCGGGGCCGGGCGCTGCCTCACCGACGACGAGGGCCGCTACCGGTTCGTCACGATCAAGCCGGGCGCCTACCCGTGGCGCAACCACCACAACGCCTGGCGGCCCGCGCACATCCACTTCTCGGTGTTCGGGACCGCGTTCACCCAGCGGCTGGTCACCCAGATGTACTTCCCCGGCGACCCGCTGTTCGAGTACGACCCGATCATGAACTCGATCCCCGACCCCAAGGCCAGGGAGCTGCTGGTCTCCCGTTTCGACCTGGACACCACCGAGCCGGAATGGGCGCTGGGCTACCAGTGGGACATCCTGCTCGGCGACACCCCGGTGGAGGACTGAATGACCACGCCCGCCCTCACGCCGTCGCAGACCGTCGGCCCGTTCTTCGGCTTCGGGCTGCCCTACGACGACGGCCCCTTGGTCACCCCCGGCTGGGCGCCCGGCGCGATCACCATCCGCGGCCGCGTCCTGGACGGGGCGGGCGACCCCGTGCCCGACGCGCTGGTGGAGATCCGGCAGGCGGACGAGAACGGCGAGATCCCCCGGCGGCCCGGCGGGCTGCGCCGCGCCGGGCACGGCTTCTCCGGGTTCGGCCGCTGCGCCTCCGACGCCGCGGGCGGCTTCTGGTTCAGCACGGTCAAGCCCGGCGCGGTGGGGGAGGGCGCCCCCTACATCTCGGTGCTGGTGTTCGCGCGGGGCCTGCTCAAGCCCGTGTTCACCCGCCTGTACTTCCCCGAGGACGCCGAGGCGCACACCACCGACCCGTTCCTCGGCGAGGTGCCGGAGGAACGCCGCGCTACGCTGATCGCCGAGCGTGAGGCGGACGGCACGTACCGGTTCGACGTCCGCCTCCAGGGTGAACGGGAGACGGTCTTCCTTGCCATCTGATCGCCCGCCGAAGGGCGAAGCCTTCCCGGAGGTCGGGGCGCCGGTCTCGCCGGACGCGGGTCTGCTGTCACCGGTCCGGGCGGGCACCGAGGCCGAGAAGGCCACGGGTGACCTCGCGTGGCTGGGGGCGCTGCTGGACGCCGAGACCGCCTTGGCGCGCGCACAGGCGAAGCTCGGGATCATCCCGGCGCCGGCGGCCGAGGCCATCGCCGCGGCGGCCGTGCCGGACCGGTTCGACCTGCCCGGCCTGGCCGTGCGCGCGCGGGCGGCGGCCAACCCGGTGGTGCCCCTCGTCGCCGACCTGCGGCGGCTCGCGGGGGACAACGGGCGGTACGTCCATCACGGCGCCACCAGCCAGGACGTCCTCGACACCGCCGCCATGCTCGTCGCGTCCCGCGCCCGGCGCGTCGTCCTCGGCGACCTGGACCGGGCGGCGGGCGCGCTGGCCGGAATCGCGGAGCGGTACCGCGACACCCCGATCGCGGGCCGCACGCTGGGCCGCCAGGCGCTGCCCACCACCTTCGGCGCGAAGGCGGGCGGGTGGCTGCGGGGCCTGCTCGACGCCCGCGAACGGCTCGCGGCGGTGTCGCTGCCCGTCCAGCTCGGCGGCGCCGCCGGAACCCTCGACGCGTACGGCGGCCAGGCGTTCGACCTGATGGCCGCGTACGCCGGCGAGACCGGGCTGGCCGCGCCCCCCGCGCCCTGGCACACCCGCCGTACCCCGGTGGCCGACCTGGGCGCCGCGCTGGCGGTGACCGCGGGGGCGCTCGGCAAGCTCGCCACCGACGTCGTCCTGCTCGCGCAGAGCGAGGTCGACGAGCTCGCCGAGCCGGCGGCGCCCGGACGCGGCGGGTCCTCGGCGATGCCGCACAAGCGCAACCCGGCGATGGCCATCATGATCCGCTCCGCGGCGCTCCAGGTCCCCGCGTACGCGCAGGTCCTGCTGGCCGCGCTGAACGCCGCGCACGAGCGGCCGTTCGGGGAGTGGCACGCCGAATGGCAGCCGCTGCGCGAGTGCCTGCGGCTGACCGGCGGCGCCGCCGAGCTGGCCGCCGACCTCGCCGCGGGCCTGGAGGTCGCGCCCGAGCGGATGGCCGGCAATCTGGACGGCCTGCTGGAGATCCTGAGGGACACCGGCTCGTCCACCGGCACCGGCGCGGCGGCCGTGCTCGCCGACCGCGCGGCCGGGACCTACCGCGCGGGCCGCCCCCCTGACGACCCCGCCCACGGAGAAGCATGATCCTGCATCATCGGTTCGACGGGCCGCCGGACGCGCCCGTCGTCGTCCTCGGCCCGTCCCTGGGCACGACCACGGGCCTGTGGGACCCGGTCCTGCCCGCGCTGACCGCCCACCGGCGGGTGCTGCGCTACGACCTGCCCGGCCACGGCGGATCACCGTCCCCCGACCGCGGCTTCACCGTGGAGGACGTGGCCGCGGCGCTGGAGGAGACGCTCGACGGCCTCGGCGCCGGCCGGGTCGCCTACGCCGGGGTGTCGCTCGGCGGCGCCGTCGGCACGGCGCTCGCGCTGGCGGCGCCCGAACGCGTCGGCGCCCTCGTCCTGATCTGCACCTCGCCGCGGTTCGGACCGCCCGAGGCGTGGCGGGAACGCGCCGCGCTGGTCCGCCGCGAGGGCGTCGGCCCGGTCGCCGACACCGCCGCGGGACGCTGGTTCGCCCCCGGCTTCACCGGCGCCGGACCGTACGTGGAGATGCTGCGCGGCACCGACCCCGAGGGGTACGCGCAGTGCTGCGACGCGCTCGCGCTGTTCGACGCGACCGCCCGGCTGGGCGAGGTGTCCGCGCCGACCCTGGTGATCGCCGGTGCGGAGGACCTGCCCACCCCGCCCGCCGGTCACGCCGACCGGCTGGCCGGCGGCATCCCCGGCGCCGCGCTCACCGTCCTGGAGGGCGCGGGCCATCTGGCGGTGGTGGAGCGTCCCGCCGAGGCCGCCCGAGCGATCAACGAGCATCTGGACCGTGCCTGGGAGGGGCCCCGATGAACGACGAGCGGCGGTACGACGCCGGCATGAAGGTGCGCCGCGAGGTGCTCGGCGACGCCCATGTGGACCGCGCCCAGGGCCGCACCACCGAGTTCACCGCCGACTTCCAGGACCTGATCACCCGGTACGCCTGGGGCGAGATCTGGACCCGTCCCGGGCTGGATCGCCGGACCCGTAGCTGCGTCACCCTCACCGCGCTGGTCGCCCGCGGCCACCTGGAGGAGCTGGCCATGCACGTGCGGGCCGCGCTGCGCAACGGGCTCACCCCGGACGAGATCAAGGAGGTCCTGCTGCAGACGGCCATCTATTGTGGAGTCCCCGCGGCCAACTCGGCCTTCGCCGTGGCACAGCGGGCGCTCGCCGAGGAGGAGGACGACCGGGGCGCGGGGGAGCCGTAGCGGGACGAGACCGAGGGGACCATGCCGGAGCGCGGGCGTCCGCCGAGCGTGGCGGGCAAGGTGATGGCGATCCTGGACGCGTTCGCGCTCGGCGGGGTCCGTCTCAACCTGAGCGAGATCTGCCGGCGTGCCGGGCTGCCGCTGGCCACCGGGCACCGGCTGGTCGGCGAGCTGGTCGCGGGCGGCTTCCTGGAACGCGTGCCGGACGGCACGTACCGGATCGGCACCCGGCTGTGGCGGATCGGCAGCCAGGCCCCGGCGGTCACCGGGCTGCGCGAGCTGGCGCTGCCGCACATGGAGGACCTGTACGAGGCCACCCACGACAACGTGCAGCTCGCGGTGATGCGCGACGGGGAGGCGCTGTTCGTCGAGCGGCTGCGCGGCACCCGGTCGGTCCCGCTCCTCACCCAGGTCGGCGGCACCCTGCCGCTGCACACCACCGGGGTCGGCAAGGTGCTGCTGGCGTACGCGCCCGAGGAGGTCAGGGAGGCGATCCTGGCCAAGGGGCTGGAGCGGCACGCGCCCCGCACCATCACCGATCCCGGAGAGCTGCGCCGGTGCCTGGAGCTGGTGCGGAACAACGGGTTCGCCCTCACCCGCGACGAGATGTCGGTCGGGGCCGCGTCGGTCGGCGTGCCCGTGCGGGACGGCCGCGGCGCCGTGGTGGCCGCGCTGTCCCTGGTGACCCACACGCGCAGCGCCGACATCCGGCGGCTGCTGCCTCCGCTGACCACGGCGGCCCGCGCGCTGTCGCGGGACGTGGCCGCGCACTGGCGCAGCGGCCCGGTCGCGATCGCGGACGAGGCCGGCCCGGTACCCGAACCGCCTTCCACTGTGCGGAAGCTCAGCTCCTGAACCCGCGGTGGAGCCCTCGAAGATCGCAGGGAGACAGGCCGAGGAGGAGGAACCATGCGGACCCAGGTCGCCATCGTGGGCGCCGGACCGGCCGGACTGCTGCTGTCGCATCTCCTGCACAGGCAGGGCATCGCCTCGGTGGTGCTGGAGAGCCGCGACCGGGAGTACGTGGAGCACCGGCAGCGCGCCGGGATGCTGGAGCAGGGCACCACCGACGTCCTGCGCGACAGCGGGGTGGGGGACCGGCTCGACCGCGAGGGCCTGGTGCATCACGGCCTTGAGCTGCGGTTCGGCGGCGCCGGGCACCGCATCCCGCTGTACGAGCTGACCGGCCGCACCGTGACGATCTACGCCCAGACCGAGATCGTCAAGGATCTGGTGGCGCGGCGGCTGGCCGACGGCGGCGACGTCCGGTTCGAGGCGCCGGCGCTGGAGGTGGATCCGTCCGGGCCGAGCGTCACCTTCCGGCAGGACGGCCGCACGCACGTGCTGGAGTGCGACTACATCGCCGGATGCGACGGATTCCACGGCGTGAGCAGGCCGGCGGTGCCGGGGCTGCGCACGTTCTCGCGCGAGTACCCGTTCGCGTGGCTGGGCGTGCTGGCCGACGTCCCGCCGTCCACCGACGAGCTGATCTACGCCAACCACGACCGCGGCTTCGCCCTGCACAGCCTGCGCTCGCCCAAGGTCAGCCGCCTCTACCTCCAGGTCTCCCCGGACGAGGACCTCGCCGCCTGGCCGGACGAGCGGATCTGGTCCGAGCTGGCGGCGCGGTTCGCCACCGACGACGGCTGGACGCTGCGGGAGGGCCCGATCACCGACAAGGCGATCACCCCGATGCGCAGCTTCGTGGCCGAGCCGATGCGGCATGACCGGCTGTTCCTGGCCGGGGACGCCGCGCACATCGTCCCGCCGACCGGCGCCAAGGGCCTCAACCTCGCGGTCTCGGACGTGACGTTGCTGGCACGGGCGTTCGCCGAGCGGTACGCCTCCGGCTCGGAGTCGCTGCTGGACGACTACTCCCGGGCGTGCCTGAAGCGGGTCTGGAGGGCCGAGCACTTCTCGTACTGGATGACCACCCTGCTGCATGTCGACCCGCAGGCCGACGAGTTCGCCCGCAGGCTGCAACGCTCGCACCTGGAGTACGTGGCCTCGTCCCGGGCCGCCGCGGCAAGCCTGGCCGAGAACTACGTGGGCCTGCCGTTGACCGGAGCGAACGAGCCGGCCGGCACCTGATCGCGTCCGGACGGAACCCTGGCGATGTGATCGTCGTTTCCCGGAAAGGGGATCAAACCAGGGCAAAACGTACACCGGCGCCGGAGGTGACGCGTCATGGGCGGCCCGTCGTCGCGCGGACGGCTGCGGGGCGGGTCGTGGAGCCGCCGGGGCAGGGGCCTGCGGCTCCTGACCGGATTCATGATCGCCGGTGTGACGACGGCCCTGGCGGTGGTGGCCCTGGTGTCCTGGCGGACCGGCACCTACGACCGCAACATCCAGCGCCTTCCCGACGCGCTGCCGACCGGCTCGCGGGAGCGTCCCGCCGAGGACGCCGGGCAGAACTGGCTGCTGGTCGGGTCGGACCTGCGCGGCGCCCCCGCCGCGGACAAGTGGCGCCCCGGCGGCGGCGCCCGCGCCGACACGATCATGCTGCTGCACATGCCGGAGGAGGGCGGCCGGGCCTACGTCATCTCCTTCCCCCGCGACCTGTGGGTGGACATCCCCGGCGGCGACGAAGGCAAGATCAACTCCGCGTTCGCGAAGGGCGGGTCGCGGCTGCTGGCCGAGACGGTGGAGTCCATCAGCGGGGTGCGCGTCGACCATGTCGCCGCCCTCGACTTCACCGGCTTCAAGACCATGACCGACGCGCTCGGCGGCGTCGACATCCACCTCGACCGGCCGATCCACGACCCCAGCAACGGCTGGTCGTGGCCCGCCGGCCGCAACCACCTCGACGGCGAGGAGGCGCTGCGGTTCGTCCGCGAGCGCAAGGGCCTGTCCGGCAGCGACCTGGACCGGGTACGGCGCCAGCACGCGTTCCTGAAGGCGCTGGCCGACAAGGCCGCGGACTCGGGCCTGATGACCAACCCGTGGCGGCTGGACGCGTTCCTGCGGGCCGCCAGCGGCTCGCTGGCGGTGGACTCGGAGACCGAGTTCGGGACGCTGCGGACGCTCGCGCTGCGGCTGGCCCGGATCGGTCCCGGCCGCGTCACGTTCGTGACCCTCCCGACCGGGGCGAGCGCCTGGATCGACGACCAGAACGTGCTGCTGCCCGACGAGGAGGGCACCGACGGCCTCTTCGACGCGCTGCTCGACGGCGACCTGGAGGACCACCTGGACGAACACGACCTGGAGACCGACCTCGACCTGGAGGGATGAAGGACGCGGCCCGGCGGCGTGGTCTATGCGATCCTTGGTGGGTGAGTCGGGTTCGAAGAGCCACGGCCGAGGACCCGGAGGGCCGCGCGTTGGGGCCGGAACAGGCGATCGCGGTGGCGACCGCGCACTACCTGGACGGCGACCCGATCGACATGTCCGCGCTGGCCGCCGAGCTGGGTGTGGGCCGCGCCACCCTCTACCGCTGGGTCGGCAGCCGTGAGCAGCTGCTGGCCACCATCCTGGCGGAGATGACCGAGCGCACCTTCCGGGTCGCGCTGCGCGGGGCGCGCGGCACCGGCGCGGACAGGCTGCTGGACGTCCTGGAGCGGTTCATGCGGGCCGTCGTGGACGCCGCGCCGCTCAAGGCGTTCACCGAGCGCGAGCCGCGGCTGTTCGTACGGCTCGCCACCACCCCCGGCCCGATCGAGGAACGTGCCACGGCGCTCCTCAGCAGGGAGATCCAGCGTGAGATCGACCGCGGCGCGCTGGACGTGCCGCTGCCCACCCGCACGCTCGCCCAGGCGATCGTGCGGATCTCCGACTCGTTCCTGTACGCGCACCACCTCGGCGGCAGCCGGCCGGAGATCGACACGGCGCTGGAGGTCATCGAGCTGCTGCTGCGCCCGGCCGGAAGGGACGGCCGCGGGGACGCCTGAGTTCCCTCCCCGGTGGGGGAATCTTCCTTCACCGCGGATCGCTGTGCATGAAAGGCTGCGATCACCGGATCCGGTGATCCACCCCCACCGAGCGGTCTGTCGATACCAAGGGACGGTCGGCCGTGAGTGACATCCCCCGCCGCGCGGTCACGCGAAGCGCCAAACTGGCGAGCCTCCCCCTGGGCTTCGCCGGGAGGACGGCGCTGGGCCTCGGCAAGCGCACCTTCGGCCGCCCCGCCGAGGCGGTGGCGCTGGAGGTGCAGCGGCGCACCGCCGACCAGCTCTTCCGGGTGCTGGGCGAGCTCAAGGGCGGCGCGATGAAGGTCGGCCAGCTCCTGTCGGTCTTCGAGGCCGGCCTGCCCGAGGAGGTCGCCGGCCCGTTCCGCGCCAGCCTCACCCGGCTGCAGGAGGCCGCGCCGCCGATGCCGGTCGCCACGACGCACCGGGTCCTGGCGGAGAACCTGGGCGAGGACTGGCGCGACCACTTCCTGGAGTTCGACGACGACCCCGCCGCGGCCGCGTCCATCGGCCAGGTGCACAAGGCGGTCTGGCACGACGGCCGCGCCGTCGCCGTCAAGGTCCAGTACCCCGGCGCCGGGAAGGCGCTGATGAGCGACTTCAACCAGATCTCCAGGCTCAGCCGCCTGATCACCCCGCTGTTCCCCGGCGTCGAGGTCAAGCCGGTCGTGGCCGACCTGAAGCGGCGGCTGGAGAAGGAGCTGGACTACGACGACGAGGCCCGTGCCCAGTCGGCCTTCCACGCCGCCTACGACGGCGACCCCGACTTCGTCGTCCCCGCCGTCGTCGCCCAGTCCGGCCACGTGCTGGTCACCGAGTGGCTGGACGGCACCCCGATGTCCAAGGTGATCGCCGAGGGGCCGCAGGAGCTGCGCGACCGGGCCGGCCTCCTGCTGTTCCGGTTCCTGCTGTCGGGCCCCGCCCGCTGCGAGCTGATCCACATCGACCCGCATCCCGGCAACTTCCGGATGCTGGACGACGGCCGCCTGGGCGTCCTGGACTTCGGCGGCGCCGCCCGCGTCCCGGCCGAGCTGCAATGGTCGATCGGCCGGCTGCTGCGGATCGGCACCCTGGGCAGCCCCGAGGAGATGGTGCAGGCCGCCCGTGACGAGGGCTTCCTGGCCCCCGACGGGGAGGTGAACGCCGAAGAGTGGGCGGCGGTGGTGTCCGCGCACTCCTACCCGTTCACCACCGAGACGTTCCACTACACCCGCGAGTGGATGCGCCAGGAGACCACCCGCGGCTTCACCATCGCCACCGACATGCGCCCCGGCGGCCTGGCCAGGCAACTGCGGCTGCCCCCGCAGTACATGGCCGTCGCCCGCGCCCTGACCAGCTGCGGCGGCGTGCTCTGCCAACTGGAGGCCGAAGGCCCCTTCCGAGCCGAAGCCGAACGCTGGCTCCCAGGCTTCACCACGACCAACGCCTCATAAGGGGGGTGTGGGGGGTCGCCCCCCCACATATGTCAGTCCCCCCAGACCTCTTGGGCTGTTTCCACGATCAGTTCCAGCTTGCGCTTCTGGTCGTCGTGGGTGAGTTCGTTGCCCTCCTCCGTGGAGGAGAATCCGCACTGCGGCGACAGGCACAGCTGGTCGACGTCGACGAACCGGCCGGCCTCTTCGATGCGGCGCTTGAGGTCGTCCTTGCTCTCCAGTTCGCCGGTCTTGGTGGTGACGAGGCCGAGCACGACGTGCTTGCCCTTGGGGACGAACCGCAGGGGCTCGAAGCCGCCGGAGCGTTCGTCGTCCCATTCGCAGAAGAACCCGTCCACTTCGAGTTCGCCGAACAACGCCTCGGCCACGAAGTCGTAGCCGCCCGCGGCGGTCCAGGCGGACTGGAAGTTGCCGCGGCACATGTGGGTGGTGACCGACATCCCGGCCGGGCGGTTCTTGAGCGCGCCGTTGATCTGCTTGATGTAGCGCAGGTGGAGGTGGTCGGGGTCGTCGCCGCGCTCCTTGAGCATGGCGCGCTGGTCGGGGTCGTTGAGGTAGGCCAGGCTGGTGTCGTCGAACTGCAGGTAGGTGCAGCCGAGGTCGCCCAGCCGGGCGACCTCGTCGGCGTACACGGCGGCCAGGTCGGACCAGAACTCCTCGACGTCGGGGTAGACGTCGGGGGAGATCGAGGCGGGCCCGCCGCGGTAGTGGACCATGTTCGGCGACGGGATGGTCAGCTTGGGGGTCATGCCCGTCCCGGCGGCCTTCTCCTTGAGGAAGGTGAAGTGGTCCCCGAAGATCGTCTCCTTGAGGTGGAGCTTCTCGGTGACCTTCAGCGCGGCCACGTTGAACTCGATGTCGCCGTTGGCGCGGTGGAACTTCACCTGGAGCCGCTCGTCGGCGTTCGAGCCGATGCCGCCGATCTGGTAGATGAAGTCCATGTGCCAGAAGGCGCGGCGGAACTCGCCGTCGGTGACGGTGCGCAGCCCGGCGGCGCGCTGCATCGCGATGGCCTCGGTGATCGCCGCGTCCTCGGTCTCACGCAGCCGCTCGTCCGTGATCCGTCCCGCCTTGTGCTCTTCGCGCGCGCTGCGCAGCTCCGGGGGCCGCAGCAGGCTGCCGACGTGGTCGGCGCGGAAGGGCGGTGTGTCTCGGAGGGCCATGGGACTCCCTTTCACCTGGTTATCTCGCCTCCCGTGTCCCGGGAGGGCGCTTTCACGTGGGCGCCGTCCACCGGTGCGTTCCGGCGGCGGACGAGGCGTTCCCGCGCGGCCGGTACGAGGCCGCCGGGGAGGAACAGCACGGCCGCGATCAGGAGGACCGAGTAGACCGCGTAGGACAGCACGCTCGGCGCGTAGCTGGGCATGCCTTCCATCGTTCCGATGTTGTTGAGCAGCTGGATCAGCAGGATGATCGCGGTGGCGCCGACGAGCGCACCCCAGATGGTGCCGAGGCCGCCGACGACCGCCATCACCACGTACTCGATGGACAGCAGGATGGGGAACGAGCCGGGCGCGATGTAGCCGACGTAGAAGGCGTAGATTCCGCCCGCCAGCCCGGCGAACGCCGCCGACAGGGCGAACACCACCAGCTTGGACCGTCCCACCGCGACGCCCGCCGACTCGGCGGCGACCTCGCTGGTGGCCAGGGCGCGCAGCCCCCGGCCCTGCCGGGACTCGATCACGTTGCGGGCCACGAGCACCACCACGGCCACGGCGGCCCACACCAGGAACGCGTAGCCGCGGTCGTCCTCCAGCTCGAACCCGCCGACGCCGAAGCGGGGGATGCCCTGGAGCCCGATGCTGCCGCCGAGGAACTCCAGCTCGCCGGCGAGCGACAGCAGGATCAGCTGGGTCGCCAGTGTCGCGAACGCCAGGTGGTGCCCGCGCAGCCGCAGCAGCGGGATTCCGATGACCACGGCGAACACGGCGGCCGTGACCGGGGCGAGGGCCAGCCCGAGCAGGGGCGGCAGCCCGTGCACGCTCATCAGCCCGGCCGTGTACCCGCCGACCGCGTAGAAGGCGGCCTGGCCGAGCGACACCTGCCCCGCGTACCCCATGAGCAGGGACACGCCGACGGTGACCATCGCCGCCAGGCCGAGCAGGATGAACACCGACAGCTGCGCCTCGCCGAGCACCGCGGCCAGCGCCATCGTGAACACCAGCAGCCCGGCCAGGTGCGGCAGCCGGATCCCGGCCTCTTCGCCGCGCCCGCGCAGCCGCGCCAGCAGCGAGGCGACGCTCGTCCCCTGGGCCTGCGCGGTCATGCCGTCTCCTCTTGCAGTGCGGGGGTGCGGACGGCCTGCCAGATCATCAGGGCGAGCATCAGGCCCAGCGCCACCTCGATCTGGTACGAGCCCAGTCCATACCCGGCGATCATGGCCTCGGCGACGCCCAGCACCAGCCCTCCGGCCAGCGCGGCGCCGGGCCGTTGCAGGCCGCCGAAGATGGCCGCCGCGAAGCCGTTGACGATCAGCGTGACGTCGGAGTCGAACGAGATCGGCTGCAGCGGCGTCACGAGCACCCCGGCGATGCCGCCGAGGGCGCCGCCGAGCCCGAAGGCCAGCAGCCCCATCCGCCGCACGTCGATGCCGACGACGCGGGCCGCGTACGGGTTGGACGCGCACGCGGTCAGGCCCTTGCCCGCGTAGGTGCGGCCGAAGAACAGCGCGAGCGCCGTGAAGGTGAGGGCGGTGACCGCGACGATCAGCAGGTACTGCTTCTGGACGGTGACGCCCGCGACCGTGAACGACCCGCGCAGCCCGGTGAACGAGCGGGGCTGGTCGCCCCAGACCACGATCTCCACCGCGTACGCGAAGATGCCGATGCCCAGCGTGACGATCAGCGCCGACAACGGGGAGGTGCCGGGCCTGCCGATCGCCAGCACGCCGACCACCAGCCCGGCGGCGGCCGCGACCAGCACCGCCGCGAGCTCCGCCACCCCGTGGGGGAGCCCGGCCGACAGGAAGGAGGCGGCGCTGAGCCCGGCGACGACGGCGAACATCGCCTGCGCGAAGTTGACGACCCGGGTGACCCGGTGGATGGCGACGAGGCCGCTGCCGATCAGCGCGAACCCGCAGCCCACCGCCAGCCCGTTGATCAGGTAGCTCAGGAAATTACTCATGTGCTCCCCCTGGGGGTGGTCCCCCAGACCCCCCGAACAGCTCCGCTGCTTGCTGTGTTCTCTCTGGGGGTGGTCCCCCAGACCCCCCGAACAGCTCCGCTGCTTGCCCTGCTCCCCCTGGGGGTGATCCCCCAGACCCCCCGAACAGCTCCGCTGCTTGCCCTGCTCCCCCTGGGGGTGGTCCCCCAGACCCCCCGAACAGCTCCGCTGCTTCTCATGGGCTCTCCTGAATGGGCCCGCCCAAGTAGGCCCCCTCGACCTCGGTGCTGCTGGCCAGCTCGGAGGACGGGCCCTCGGCGACGATCCGCCCGGCCTCCAGCACGTACGCGCGCGAGCACAGCTCGAACGCCAGCCGGGCGTTCTGCTCGATGAGCAGCACCGCGGTGCCGTGCTCGGCGTTCAGCTCGCGCAGATGCCGGGCCAGGTCGTCGATCACCATGGGCGCCAGGCCGAGCGACAGCTCGTCCACGGCGATGACCTCCGGTTTGGCCATCAGCGCCCGGCCGACGGCGACCATCTGCTGCTCGCCGCCCGACAGGTTCCCGGCGCGGCGTCCGCGCAGCCGGTCCAGCCCGGGGAGCAGGTCGTACACGGGGGTGGTGTCGCGGTCCTTGACGCGCCAGGCGCCCAGCCGCAGGTTGTCCTCGACGGTCATGTCGGGGAACAGCTGGCGGCCCTCGGGGACGTGCGCGAACCTGCCGGTGACGCGGACCGTTCCCGACGCCGCCGGGACGATCCCCGACAGCGTGTTCACCAGCGTGGACTTCCCGGCGCCGTTGGGTCCCACCAGCGCCACCATCTCGCCCTCGCCGACCGTCAGCGACACCCGGTCCAGGGCGGTGGCGGACCCGTACCGGACGGTGAGCTCCGCGACCTCGATCATGACCGGACCTCTTCGCCGAGGTAGGCGGCGATGACCCGGGGGTCGGAACGGACCTCGTCGGGCGTGCCGTCGGCGATCACCCGGCCCAGGTCCAGCACCGTGATCCGGTCGGCCAGCCGGGTCACCATCGCCACGTCGTGCTCCACCAGCATGATCGTCAGCCCGGTGGCGCGCAGCTCGCCGATCAGGTCGGCCAGCGCGGTCCGTTCGGCCGCGCGCAGCCCGGACGCGGGCTCGTCCAGGAGCAGCAGCTCGGGATCCGCGCACAGCGCCCGCGCGAGCTGCAGCGAGCGCTGCTGGCCGAGCGGCAGCGCCTCGGCGGGCCGGTCGGCCCAGCCGGCCAGGCCGACCCGGGCCAGCGCCGCGTCGGCCTTGGTCCTGATCAGCCGTTCCTCGCGGGCGTGCGCGGGCAGCCGCAGCGCGGCCGTCAGGAAGCCCGCCCGCGTGCCGGCGTGCGCGCCGACCATGACGTTCTCCCGGACGGACATGCCGCGGAACACCCGCGCCGCCTGGAACACGATCGCGATGCCGAGCGCGGCGCGGCGGTGCGCGGCCAGCCGGCCCAGGGGGCGCCCGCGGAACGCGATCGTCCCCTGGTCCGGCGTCAGATGCCCGGCGATCAGGTTGAACAGCGTCGACTTGCCCGCGCCGTTGGGCCCGATGACGCCGCGCAGCTCACGCTCTTCGACGGTCAGGTCCACGTCGCGCACCGCGTAGACGCCGCCGAAGTGCTTGGACATCCCTTCGATGTGGAGCAAGCCCGTCACCCTCCGGAGACCGTCTTGGTGAGCTGCTCCTTGGCCCACGGTGTCGGGACGAACTGCCCGTTCTTGACGGTGTTGACCGAGATGTAGTCGGGGCTGAGACCGGAGTGGTCGGTCGGGGAGTAGCGGAACCGGCCGTTGGGCGTGATCAGGTCCATCCTCTCCAGCGCCTGCTGGATCTTCTCGCCGTCGGTGCTGTCGGCCTTCCTGATCGCCTCGAACAGCAGCAGCGCCGCGCTGTAGCCGTCCTGGGCGAACTGCGGCGGGTAGTAGCCGTACTTCTGCTGGTACGGCTTGGCGAGCTGGTCGATGACCTGCTTCTGCGGGCCGGGCGGCAGGTGGTCGCCGACCACGCCGATGGCGCTCTGCACGGTGACGCCCTCGGCGGCCTGGCCGACGGGCTTGGTCCACAGGGTGCTGGCCTGGGAACCGGTCAGCATCAGCGGGATCTTGACGCCGGACGCGACGTACTGCTTGGTCATCGTGACGCCGGGCGCGCCGCTGCCCCAGAACAGGAACGCCTGCGCGCCGGAGTCCTTGATCCTGGTGAAGATCGGGCTGAAGTCGCTGGTGGTGGTCTCGAACGTCTCGTCCCTGACGATCTGCACCCCGTACTTGCCGGCCAGCTCGACCACCGTCCTGCGGCCCGCGACGGAGTAGCTGGCGGTCCGGTCGTGCGCCACCGCCACCTTGGTGATCTTCTGGCTCTGGAAGTACTGGAGGTAGCGCTCCGCGTACATGGCCGACAGCGCGGGGGTCACGAAGATGTACTTCTTGATCGGCTGGACCTGCTCGGTCACGGGCGCCAGCGACAGGTAGGGGATCTTCTCCCGTTCGGCGATCGGCTCGACCGCCAGCGCGCAGTTGGAGAACACCGGCCCGATGACCGCGTCGATATCACGCTTGATCGCGTTGAAGCCGAGCACGGCCTGGTCGGGCTGGGTCTTGTCGTCCCGGAACACGATCTCGACCTTGCGGCCCAGCAGCCCGCCCTTGGCGTTGACCTGCTCGACGGCCAGCTCGACCGCCTTCTTGTCCTCGCTGCCCAGCGGGGTGTAGTTGCCGGTGACGGAGACGATCAGGCCGACCTTGATGGGGTCGCCGGAGCCGCCGCCCTCGGAGTCGCCGCACGCGGCGGTGAGGGGAGCCAGCAGGGTGAGCGCGGCCAGCGCGGCCGTCCTTGCTTTGGTGAGGGTTCTGCCCACGGTGCTCTGCACCTTCTCTCGGTCGCTCCCGACGGGGGGTCGTCGTGGAATCCGGTCGTCGCCTCTGGCCGGGGGATCAGGGGCCGCCGCCATGGCCGGCGCACGGTGGCGGTCTCAGCGGTGTCCCGGCGGTGCCGCGGGGCCTCAGGCTCGGAGCGTCGGGTGCGGGCGCCGTGCCCGGCGACCCGGGTCCCTCGTCGTGCATCGGCGCTCCTCGATCGCTGGGGCGGGCGGTCGATCGCTGGGGTGGGGCCGGCTGGAGCCGTGTGTGCCGGAAGCGGGTGCGGGCCGGGCGGCCAGCGGGTAGTGCGAACATAGGCGTATATGTTGTGGCAGTCAATATTCTGCCCAACATAGGAGCGGAGCGATCGGAGCACGACCCTTGGACCGTCCATACCCGTCTCTGCGGCCCCAGTCCCTCATGCTGACCTTCCTTGGCAACTGCGTGCTGAGGCGCGAGATCGCCGTGTTCTCCGGCAGCTTCATCGAGGTGTTCGGACGGCTCGGGGTGGGCGAGCACGCGATCCGCTCCACCCTCACCCGGATGGCGCGCCATGGCATGCTGGCCCGGCACCGCAGGGGCCGCCGGATGCATTTCGGGCTCACCGCGCGGTCGGAGCGGATCCTGCTGGACGGCGAGGCCCGGGTGCTGCGGCGCGGCGCGGTCAACGCCCACTGGGACGGCGGCTGGACCGTGCTGTCCTTCTCGATGCCCGAGTCGTGGCAGCGCCAGCGGCACGACCTGCGCTCCCGCCTGGTGTGGGCCGGGTTCGGGCCACTGGGCAACGGCACCTGGATCGCCCCGTCCCGGGTGGACGTCACCGAGGTGATCTCCCCCGGCGGGGCGGACCTGGGCCTGGCCGGACGGGTCAAGGTCTTCCACGGCACGGCGGAGGAGCCGACCGACGTGAGCGCGATGATCCGGGACGCGTTCGACCTGGAGGGCCTGGCCGCCGGGTACCGGTCGTTCCTGGAGCGCTGGGACCGCCCGGAGCCCGTCCCCGGCGCGCCCGACGACCTGGTCAGGTTCCTGTGGCTGATGACCCAGTGGCTCGGCCTGGTCCGGGTGGACCCGGGCCTGCCGGTGCAGCACCTGCCGCCCGGCTGGCCCGCGCTGCGCGCCCAGGAGGTCCTGCACGAGCTTCGCGGCCGGTACGAGGACAGCGCCCGCGCCATCGCGGACGAGATCATCGAATACGTCCCCGTGGCCTGCCCCGCCACCGCCGGCGCCGGACGCGACGCGGCGGCGGATCACTGATGGGCGGCCGGCGGACATGGGGGACGGGCTCCTGCGGTCGGTCGGGGCGGTGAACCTCGCTGCCCCGACCTTTGCCAATGCCGCGCAGGTCAGGCTATGGGACTTCCATCCAGCGGAAACCCTCTGCGGGACGGTCCCGAGGCGGGCCGCGTGACCGGGCCCGATGGCCGCGCCTCCAGACGGTGGCCGTGCACGGCCGACGTCGGCTGCCGCGCCGCGCGCGGCGATCCCAGCGCCCGCGAGATGCCGCGCGCCGCGGCCCGCACCGCGGGGGCCAGCACCCGCCAGTCGTAGCCCTCCGACGGCACCACGATCGACACCGCGGCCTCCACCTTGTCGTCCGGTCCGAAGACCGGGGCCGCCACCGACAACGCGATCAGCTCCACCTGCCCGTCGCTGACCGCCAGCCCGGTCCTGCGCACCTCCGCGAGGGCGCGGCGCAACTCGGCGCCCGTGGAGATCGTCTTCTCGGTGAAGCGGGGCAGCGGGCCCTCGATCGCGCGTTCCTGCACCTCCGGGTCGGAGTGGGCGAGGATCGCCAGGCCCACACCGGTCGCGTGCGCCGGGAAACGCCCCCCGACCCGGGTGAACACGTGCACCGCGTCCCGTCCGGCGATCCGCTCCAGGTACAGCACCTCCAGGCCGTCCAGCACGGCGAGCTGCACGTTCTGGTGCGTGGCCTCGTACAGGTCCTCCAGGAACGGCATCGCGGTCTCGCGCAGCCCCAGCCCGCGCGGTGCCAGGGCCGCGACCTCCCACAGGCGCAGGCCGATCCGGTAGATGCCCTGCTCGTCGCGTTCCAGCGCGCCCCACCTGGTCAGCTCGCCCACCAGCCGGTGGGCGGTCGCGGGCGGCAGGCCGGTGCGCCGGCTGATGTCCGACAGCGACAGCGCGGGGTTGGACGGGGTGAACGCGTCCAGGATCCCGAGCACCCGCGCGGTCACGGACGGACGCGATGCGCCGGACGCCATCACCGCAGCGCGTCGAAGCGGTGATCGGCCCAGAGCCGGCGGGACGCGGCCTCGGCGCCGGGAACGTCCGCCGTCTCCACGTCGAAGACGCGGGTGAGGTCGCCGCCGTCGGGCTCGTGCGCCGGCCAGCCGGGATCGCCGGTGGAGGCGAACGCGGTCCACGCCGTGCGGAACCGCCGCGACAGCGCCTCCGCCTCCGGCGGCGCCGCGTCGCCGAAGACGATCAGGCCGATCCAGCCGTCCAGCGTCCCGAAGGTCAGCGGGACGTCCAGCCCGTGGCAGGACCTGAGCAGGCCGCCCATGGCGGGGCTCGGCCAGGTCAGCTCGTAGGCGTGGACGGTGCCCCCCGCCCTGGCGTGCGCGGCGGCCAGGTGCGCGGTGGGCATCCGGAACAGCCAGTCGGAGACGACCAGGGAGTACAGCTCGTCGAGGTCGGCGTCCGGATGGCCGGAGCGGTAGACGCTCTCGGCGCCGGCCGGGGCCAGCGTCTCCATCGTCCACGCCAGCAGCTCGTCGGTGATCGTCCCGAACTGCTCGCGCAGCGCCATGAACAGGCGGTACTCGTCGCGGGTGTACCCGGCGATCAGCGGCACCCCGCGGGTCGCGCCGCGCTCGGCCGCCGCCCACGGGGACTCGGGCAGCACCTCCCCGTCGACGACCGGGCCGAACGGGATGGCCGACGGGGCCGGTGACCCCCAGGGCGCGCGGTCGTTCATCGCCCGCGCCATGGCCGCGTCGGTGGCGCGCAGGAGGTCCTCCGGCGCGGCCCCGGCCAGGTCGTCCAGGGTGGGGCGCCTGCCGAGCTCGCCGGCGATGCTCTCGGCGGCGCGCCGCGCGAAGGAGGGGGTGAAGAACGGCCCGGGAAGGCTCTGGATGATCGCGCGGCCGAACAGGCCCCGGGCGGACGGCATCGCCAGCAGCGCGGCGATCGAGCCCGCGCCCGCGGACTCCCCGAACACCGTCACGGCCGCCGGGTCGCCGCCGAACGCGGCGATGTTGTCGCGCACCCAGCGCAGGGCGGCGACCTGGTCGAGCAGGGCGCGGTTGGGGGGCGCGCCCTCCACCAGCCCGAATCCCTCCATGCCGAGCCGGTAGTTGAAGGTCACCACCACGACGCCCTCGGTGGCCAGCGGGGTGCCGTCGTAGTCGGGCTGGTCGGACGAGCCGATCATGTAGCCGCCGCCGTACAGGTACACCATCACCGGCAGGCCGGAGCCGCCCGCGTCGGGCGTCCACACGTTGACGGTCAGGCAGTCCAGCCCGTCGGCGGACGACCAGGAGGAGGGCATGCCCAGGCCGCCCTGCGGCGGGCGGGGCCCGAACGCGGTGGCGTCGCGGGTCCCGTCCCAGGGGCCGGGCGGCCGGGGAGCCAGGAAGCGGTCGGCTCCGAACGGCGCGGCCGCGAACGGGATGCCCTTGAAGGCCGTCACCGAACCGCCGGCGGGGCCGGCCGCGTGGCCCCTCACCCTGCCTGTGGCGATCTTCACGGTCGGTTCGGTGACGCTCACGACTCGGCCTCCTCGCGGCCCGAAGGTGCGGGCTCTCGTCAGGACACGCGCGTCCTGGCCACGGCGGCCGCCACCGCGCGGAACGCGGTCTCGGTCTCCTCCTCGCCGAGCACCGTGGCCAGCGTCGACGTGACGATGACCACCTGGTGTTCGGGCGAGACGTAGAGCTTCTGCCCGGCCAGGCCGCTCGCCATGTAATCACCGTTCGTCCCGAGCCACCAGTGCAGGCCGTAGCCCTGGTTGAACGGCGCCGAGGGCGTGGTGGACTCCTTCACCCACGCCTCGGGCACCACCTGGCGGCCGTTGGCGCGTCCTCCCCGCAGGTAGAGCAGGCCGAAGCGGGACACGCCATCGTAGCCGCAGCCGGACAGGTCGGGCAGGTACGACTTGCGCGGTGTCGCCTGTAGCAGGTCACACGGCGGGACCGGTACGTTCGGGATCACCGCGGCGAGGCGCCGACGGCCCGTTCAGTCGCGCATCTGGGGAAGGGAAACGACGCTATGCCCGTGCTCAACGACCTGCTCGCCGCGCTCGCCGACGGCTCGGTCGAGGTGGTGGACCTGACCGCGCCGCTGTCGGAGTCCACGCCGATCCTGCACCTGCCCGAGCCGTTCGCCAACACCGTGCCGTTCTCGCTGACCGAGATCAGCCGGTACGACGACCGCGGGCCCGCCTGGTACTGGAACGACATCCGCACCGGCGAGCACGTCGGGACGCACTTCGACGCGCCCGTCCACTGGGTGACCGGGCGGGAGCGCGAGGACGTGTCGCAGGTTCCGCCGCGCCGCCTGGTCGCGCCCGCCGTGGTGCTGGACGCCTCCGCGCACGCGGCGGCCGACCCCGACTTCCTGCTGGAGATCGACCACGTCCGGGACTGGGAGAAGAGCAACGGGCCGCTGCCCGAGGGCGGCTGGCTCCTGTACCGCACCGGCTGGGACGCCCGCTCGGGCGACGGCGACGCCTTCCTCAACGCCGACGAGACCGGGTCGCACACCCCCGGCATCTCCGCCGAATGCGCGCGGTGGCTGGCCGAGGAGACCCCGCTCCAGGGGCTCGGGGTGGAGACCGTGGGCACCGACGCGGGCGCGGCGCACTCGTTCGACCCGCCCTTCCCCTGCCACTCCTACTTCCTGGGCGCGGGCAAGTACGGCCTCACCCAGTTGCAGAACCTGGAGCGGCTGCCCGTGCGCGGCGCGGTGCTGGTCGCGACGCCGCTGCCGATCGTCGGCGGCTCCGGCAGCCCGGCGCGCGTGCTGGCCCTGGTCGAGCGATGACCCAGCCGGTCATCACGGTCGCCGAGGCGGTGGGCGGCGCGATCGCGCGCCTGGGCGCCCGCACCGTCTTCGGCGTGGTCGGCAGCGGCAACTTCCACGTCACCAACGCGCTGGTCGCCGGGGGCGCCCGGTTCGTGGCGGCACGGCACGAGGGCGGCGCCGCCACGATGGCCGACGCGTACGCGCGGGTGTCCGGCGGCCTCGGCGTGCTGTCGGTGCACCAGGGGCCGGGGCTGACCAACGCGCTCACCGGCATCACCGAGGCCGCCAAGAGCCGCACCCCGCTGCTGGTGCTGACCGGGGAGGTGGCCTCCGGCGCGGTGCGCTCCAACTTCCGTATCGACCAGGCCGCCCTGGCCGCCGCGGTCGGCGCGGTCCCCGAGCGGGTGCACTCGCCGCGGACCGCGCTGGCCGACGCGGCCCGCGCCTGCCGCACGGCGGTGGCCGAGCGCCGCACGGTGATCCTCGGCCTGCCGCTGGACGTCCAGGCCGCCGAGTACACCGGGCCGGAGCTGATGAGCCGTCCCGTGGTGCCGCCCGGCCAGGCCGCGGCGGCGTTCGCCGGGCCGGGCCAGGTGCCGTTCCTGCCCGTGCCGCCGCCCGCGGCGATCGCCCGGCTCGCCTCGGCGCTGGAGTCCGCCGAGCGGCCGGTGTTCATCGCCGGGCGCGGCGCCCGGCTCAGCGGGGCGCGCGGCCCGCTGCGGGAGCTGGCCGCGCGGTGCGGCGCGCTGCTGGCGACCTCGGCGGTGGCGCGCGGCCTGTTCAAGGGCGACCCCTACGACCTGGACGTCAGCGGCGGGTTCGCCACCCCCACCGCCGCCGAGCTGATCGCCGGCGCCGACCTGCTGGTGGGCTGGGGCGCCTCGCTGAACATGTGGACGATGCGGCACGGGACGCTGGTCGGGAAGAACGCCACCCTGATCCAGGTCGACCTGGACCCCGCGTCGCTGGGCGCGCACCAGCCCGCCGACCTGAGCCTGACCGGCGACGTGGCCGAGACCGCGCGGGCCGTCCTGGCGGAACTGGACGCGCGCGGCCGGGCGGGCGGCGAGCCGGGGCCGGGCTACCGGTTACCGGAGGTGGCCGGACGGCTGGCGCGCGAGCGGCGCTGGCGCGATCACCCCTATGACGACGCGTCCGACGGGTCCCGCATCGACCCGCGGACCCTGTCGATCGCCCTGGACGACCTGCTGCCCGCCGAGCGCACCGTCGCCGTCGACTCCGGCAACTTCATGGGCTACCCCGCGATGTACCTGGACGTCCCGGACGGCGACGGCCTGGTGTTCACCCAGGCGTTCCAGTCGGTGGGGCTGGGCCTGGCCACCGCCGTCGGCGCGGCGCTGGCACGCCCCGACCGTCTCACCGTCGCGGCGCTGGGCGACGGCGGCGCGCTGATGTCGATCTCCGAGCTGGAGACCGCGGTGCGGCTCGGGCTCGGCCTGCTGGTGGTCGTGTACGACGACGAGGCGTACGGCGCCGAGGTGCACCACTTCGGCCCGGACGGGCATCCGCTGGACACGGTGACGTTCCCGCCCGCCGACCTGGCGGCGATCGGGCGGGGCTTCGGCTGCGACGCGGTCACCGTCTCCCGGCGCGAGGACCTGGCCGGGGTGGCGGACTGGCTGGCCGGGCCGCGCGACCGTCCGATGGTCGTCCACGCCAAGGTGACGAGGAACGCCCCGTCCTGGTGGCTGGAGGACGCCTTCCGCGGCCACTAGGCGCGTTCGCCGCGCGCCCGTGGTTCGGCGGGCTCCCGGCGGCCGGGCGGCCGCCGGCCCGGCGCGGCCGCTCCGGCCAGCGCGGCGGCCAGCGCCGCGACGGCCAGGATCAGCAGCCCGATGAGGTAGGAGTCGGTGAGGACCTGGGCGGCGCCCATCAGCACCGCCATGACCAGTCCGGTCAGCACGGCCGCCGCGGTGGCCAAGCCGGTGGTCACGCCCAGGTCCCGCGGCTCGACCATCTGGGTCATCAGCGTGCACGCCGCCCCCGCCGCCAGCCCGAGCGCGAACGCCAGCAGGACGAACGTGATGGTCGCCGCGGCGCCCGCGTCCGTGTCCAGCGCCGCGGCCAGCGTGAGGGCGGCCGCCGCCCCGAACCCGGCGATCAGCACCGGGCGAGGGCCGAACCGGTCGCCCAGGTATCCGCCGAGCGGGCGCGCGGCCACCGCGGCGACCGCGAAGGCCCCGGCGTGCACGACGGCGTCCCGCGGCGCGGTGCCGTGGACGTTGCGGAGATAGGCGGGCAGGTAGATCACCATGGCCAGGAAGCCGCCGAACGCCAGCGCGTACGGGGGCCACACGCGGCGGGTCGCCTCCCGCTCGCGGGCGTAGCGCACCCGTTCCCAGACCACCTCGTCGGTGGTGCCCATGCCAGGGGCGTCCCGGCTGCACAGCAGCGTCACCACCCCGGTGACCAGCAGGAGAGCCGCCAGGAACAGGAAGGTGGCGGTGCGGCCGATCGCGCCCACCAGCGGCGGCGTCGCCAGTGCCGACAGCGCGACCCCGCCCGTGGCCGCGCCCACGATCCCGGTGACCAGCCCGCGGCGGGACGGCTCGAACCAGGCGGCCACGGCGGGGACCGCCACCGCGAGCGCCGTGCCCGCCGCGCCCAGCACGAGCGCGCCCGCCACCATGAACGTGAACGAGTCGTCCATGAACGCCAGATACAGGGTGGGGAAGAACGCCAGGAAGCTGACCACGGGGAACATCGTGTGGCCGCCGTGCCTGTCGGTCATGGCGCCGATCGGCACGGCCCCGAACGCCCCGGTCAGCAACGGCACCGCCACCAGGACGGTCCGCTCGGCCCCGGTCAGCTCGATGTCGGAGATCTCCGCCGGTCCCAGCGGGGCGATCATGGTCCAGGCCCAGGAGTTGATCAGGACGGTCCAGCAGGCGAGAAGCAGGAGCCCCCACCGGCCGCGCGCCGAGGTCCCGGCCTCCGTGGCCCCGTGTGCGGTCGTCGCCGCCATGACCCACCCCCAAAGAATTCAATACCCGCAGCAGCGGTTCTCTCGGCCATGAATCGCCCGTGGCTGGGCACACTGTCGATCGTGGCTCGCCGCCACGGGAGACGTGCCCGCCACGCACGGCCAGTACCCGGATCGGCGTCCGTGATGCGCACGGACCGTGACAGCGCCGCGACGGGATTTGTCGCGACTTGCTGGTTGACCCGATTTGTCCCGTCTACTTACGTTCGCGGCAGTTGTGTCTCAAGTCACACCGCCCCGAGGAGGAGAGATGGCGGAACGACTGAGATTTCCTCCGCTGGCCAAGGAGATGGCCGCGGAGTTCGCCGGCACCCTGATCCTGATCCTCTTCGGTGTGGGGGTGGTGGCGCAGGTCATCGCGGGTTCCGGCCTGACCGACGGCGCGCTCGGCGACCACGACAGCATCGCCTGGGCGTGGGGCATCGGCGTGACGCTCGGCGTGTACGTCGCCGCGCGGATGACCGGCGGCCACATCAACCCGGCCGTCACCGTCGCCCTGGCGTTGTTCAAGCGGTTCCCCTGGAACAAGGTGGCGCCGTACGTCCTGGCGCAGACGGCCGGCGCGTTCGTGGCGGCCCTGTTCGTCCGGTGGAACTACACCGAGGTGCTGGCCGCGTTCGACCCCGGCCACACCATCAAGAGCCAGCTGGTCTTCAGCACCCTGCCGGGCAACGGCACGCTGCCGGTCGGCATGTGGGGCGGCTTCCGCGACCAGGTCATCGGCACCGCGATCCTGCTCTTCCTGGTCATGGCGCTGACCGACCTGCGCAACAACCCCCCGCTCGCCAACCTCACCCCGTTCATCATCGGGCTGGTGGTGGTGGGCATCGGCATGGCGTGGGGCACCGACGCCGGGTACGCGATCAACCCCGCCCGTGACCTCGGGCCGAGGCTGGCGCAGTACCTCACCGGATACGGCGGCGCGTGGCGCGACCAGCACGGGGACCTGTACTTCTGGGTGCCGATCGCCGGACCGCTGATCGGCGGTGCCATCGGCGCCGGGCTGTACCTGTTCCTGATCGGCCGCAACCTGCCGCCGCCGGAGGAGACGCCGGCGGAGGAAAAGGAGACCAAGCCCGAGTACGAGCCGTGACCCGCCCCGCGGCGTGAACGTCCCCGGCCGGCGCCCGGCCCGGCGCCGGCCGACCACGGCAGGAAGGGAGTGGCCGCATGGCCGACTTCGTCGGAGCGATCGATCAGGGCACCACCAGCACCCGGTTCATGATCTTCGATCACGGCGGGAACGAGATCGCCCGCCACCAGCTGGAACACGAGCAGATCCTGCCCCAGGCCGGCTGGGTGGAGCACAACCCCACCGAGATCTGGGAGCGCGCCCGCGCGGTGACCGAGACCGCGATGAACAGCGCCGGGCTGCACCATTCCGACCTGGCCGCCCTCGGCATCACCAACCAGCGGGAGACCGCGGTCGTGTGGAACCGGCGCACCGGCCGCCCGTACTACAACGCGATCGTGTGGCAGGACACCCGCACCGACCGCATCGCCTCGGCGCTGGAACGCGACGGCCGCGGCGACGTCATCCGGCAGCGCGCCGGGCTGCCCCCGGCGACCTACTTCTCCGCCGGCAAGGTCCAGTGGATCCTGGAGAACGTGGACGGCGTCCGCGAGGACGCCGAGCGCGGCGAGGCGCTCTTCGGCAACGTCGACACCTGGCTGCTGTGGAACCTCACCGGCGGCCGTGAGGGCGGCGTGCACGTCACCGACGTCACCAACGCCAGCCGCACGATGCTGATGGACCTGGAGACCCTGGACTGGGACGACGAACTGCTGTCGTTCTTCGGCATCCCGCGCGCCATGCTGCCGGAGATCAAGCCGTCGTCCGCGCCCGAACCGTACGGAGTGACGCTGACCAATGGGCCGCTGCACGGCGAGGTGCCGCTGACCGGGGCCCTCGGCGACCAGCAGGCCGCCACCGTCGGCCAGGTGTGCTTCGCCGTCGGGGAGGCGAAGAACACCTACGGGACGGGCAACTTCCTGCTGCTCAACACCGGCAACGAGCTGGTCCGGTCCAAGGCCGGGATGCTCACCACCGTCTGCTACCGCTTCGGCGACGCCGCGCCGGTGTACGCGCTGGAGGGGTCGATCGCGGTGACCGGGTCGGCGGTGCAGTGGCTGCGCGACCAGCTCGGCATCATCTCCACGGCGGCGCAGAGCGAGTCGCTGGCCTCGCAGGTGGAGGACAACGGCGGGGTGTACTTCGTGCCCGCGTTCTCGGGGCTGTTCGCCCCGTACTGGCGTTCGGACGCCCGCGGCGTCATCGTCGGGCTGTCCCGCTTCAACACCAACGCCCATCTCGCCAGGGCCACCTTAGAGGCGATCTCGTACCAGTCCCGCGACGTCGCGGAGGCGATGCGGGAGGACTCGGGCGTCTCGCTGCCCGTCCTCAAGGTCGACGGCGGTGTCACCGCCAACGACCTGGCCATGCAGATCCAGGCGGACGTGCTGGGCGTCCCGGTGTCCAAGCCGGTCGTCGCCGAGACCACGGCGCTCGGCTCCGCCTACGCCGCGGGCCTGGCGGTCGGGTTCTGGTCCAACACCGACGAGCTCCGCCGGAACTGGAACGAGGACCGCCGCTGGGAACCCCAGTGGTCGGAGGAACAGAAGGAGGCGGCCTACGCCGGCTGGAAGAAGGCCGTCGAGCGCACCTTCCGCTGGCTGGACGTGGACTGAACCGGCCGGGTCATGCGTGCCGTGTGAACGAGGCGGCGACCTTGTCGATCACTTCGAGGACGGCCACCGACTCCGCGAGCGGCAGCCGCGGCGACTCGGTGAGGCCCTGGCGCAGGCAGCGCGCCACCTCCTCGGCCTGGTAGGTGAAGCCGTTCCCCTCCAGCTCCACGGTGAAGGTCTCGGGGTCGCGCCCCTCACGCGTGAGCGTCATGGCGGAGGGCTTGTAGAACGGCGACGCCAGCTCGATGCGGCCCTTGGTGCCGACCACGGCGGCGGTGTGCGGTGAGAACCCCATCAGCCCGCAGTGCAGCAGCGCCACGGCGCCGGACTCGTAGCCCAGCAGCATCCCGGTGTTGGCGTCCACGCCGGTGGGCGCGGGCGCGGACACCGTCTGCACCGTGCTGGGCGGGCCCAGCAGCGGCCAGGTGATCGACAGGACGTAGCAGCCCAGGTCGAGCAGCGCGCCCCCGGCCAGCTCGGGCGCCCACATGCGGTGGGCCGGGTCGTACGGCGGCGCGATGGAGAAGTCGGCGTAGATGGCCGAGACCTCACCGATCGCGCCGTCGGCGACCAGCCCGTTCATGCGCCGCACCAGCGGGCTGAACCGTGTCCACATGCCCTCCATCATGAACAGGCCGCGGGCGCGCGCCACCTCCGCCAGCCGCCGCGCCTCGTCCGCGGAGACCGTGAGCGGCTTCTCCACCAGGACGGCCCGTCCCGCCTCCAGGCACAGCCTCGCCGTGTCGGCGTGCGCCGAATGCGGGGTGGCGATGTAGACGACGTCCACGTCCCGGTCGGCGGCCAGCTCGGCGTAGGAGCCGTGCGCCCGCCCGATGCCGTGCCGCTGGGCGAAGGCGGTGGCGGTCTCCGGCGTGCGGGACCCCACGGCGGCGACCTCGTGGCCGTCCAGGCGCAGCAGGTCGGCCGTGAAGACCTCGGCGATCGCGCCCGTGCCCAGGATTCCCCAGCGAATCGGCTCATCGGTCATAGCGGACATCGTAGGACCGCCTGCCGAACGGGGTGGTGTGGTTGCGTCTCGTGCCATGTGACGGCATGATGACGCTGCGGATCGGATCGGCTCCGCAGCGTAGCTCACGCCCTATCTCCACGCTCATGCCTCACGCCGGGGAGGACACTGATGGCCGGACGCCTGGCCGCCGCGACGCTCGCCTGCACCGTGGGCGCCGTCCCGCTCCTGACGTCCGGTACGGCCTCGGCCGCCGTGCCGGTGGTGAGCGGTCCCTTCGCCGGGACGGTCGCGCTGAGCAACTGCTCGGGCTCCCTGGTGCGCGGCCCGTGGACGCGGGACGCCGACAGGGCGCTGGTGCTGACCAACGGGCACTGCCTGGAGACCGGGATGCCCCCGGCCGGAAAGGTGATCGTCGACCGCCCCTCGTCCCGGGCCTTCCGGCTGCTGGCCCCCGGCGGCGACCACGACCTGGGCACGCTCACCGCCACCAGGATCGAGTACGCCACCATGACCGACACCGACGTGACCGTCTACCGCCTCCGCTCCACCTACGCCCAGATCCGCCGCAAGTACGGGATCTCCGCGCTGCGGCTCTCCGACACCCGCCCCCGGGCCGGGACGCGGATCCGGGTGGTGTCCGGCTACTGGAGGAAGACCTACTCCTGCGGGCTCGACGGTTTCGTGTACCGCATGCGTGAGGCGGGCTGGACGTGGAAGGACTCCCTTCGCTACACGTCCGAGTGCGCCACCATCGCGGGCACCTCGGGGTCGCCCATCCTGGACGCCCGCACCCGCCAGGTCATCGGCGTCAACAACACCGGCAACGAGGACGGCGAGCGCTGCACCCTGAACAACCCGTGCGAGGTCGCCCGGGACGGCACCGTCACCATCCGGAAGGGCATCGGCTACGGCCAGCAGACGTACCTGCTGGCCCGCTGCCTGGGGCGTGGCAGCGACGTCGTCCTCGGCGGCTCGTGCCGCCTGCCCCGTCCCGCGTCCCGCTAGGCGGGGTGTTTGGGGGTATTGGTCGCATTCCTTCCCCTATGCCGGGTAGGGGCCGGGCATGGACCAACATGAGCTGCGCGAACTCGGGCAGAGGCTGCGCGTGGACGCCGTCCGCGCTTCCGGCGCCGCCGGGTCGGGGCACCCCACCTCGTCGATGTCGGCGGCGGACCTGATGGCGGTCCTGCTCGCCCACCACCTGCGCTCGGACTTCGAGGCCCCCTCCAACCCCGCCAACGACCGGCTGATCTTCTCCAAGGGGCACGCCTCGCCCCTGCTGTACGCCCTGTACGCGGCGGCCGGTGCGATCAGCGACGAGGAACTGCTGACGTTCCGCAAGCTGGGCAGCCGCCTGGAGGGCCATCCCACGCCGCGCCTGCCGGGAGTGGACGTGGCCACCGGGTCGCTGGGCCAGGGACTTCCCGTCGGCGTGGGCATGGCCCTGACGGCCAAGCACCTCGACCAGCTCCCGTACAGGGTGTACGTGCTGTGCGGCGACAGCGAGATGGCCGAGGGATCGGTCTGGGAGGCCGCCGAGCACGCCGGCTTCGAGAACCTGGACAACCTCTGCGCGATCATCGACGTGAACCGGCTGGGGCAGCGCGGCCCCACCCGGCACGGCTGGGACACCGGCGCCTACGCCGCCCGCTTCGGCGCGTTCGGCTGGCACACGATCGAGATCGACGGCCATGACGTGGACGCGATCGACGACGCGTACGCGGAGGCCGCGGCGACCGGCGGACGCCCCACCGCGATCATCGCCCGTACCGAGAAGGGGCACGGCGTGGCCGCGGTCGCCGATCAGGAGGGCCGGCACGGCAAGCCGCTGCCGGACACCGAGGAGGCGGTCGCCGAGCTCGGCGGGCGCCGCCACATCACGGCCGAGCCGCGGCACCCCGAGTCCGCGCCCTGCTCCCGTCCGCTGGACCACGGCACCTTCCACCCTCCCCGGTACGAGAAGGGCGAACAGGTCGCCACGCGCAACGCCTACGGCGAGGCGCTGGCCGCCCTGGGCGACGCGCGCGGGGACGTGGTCGCGCTGGACGGCGAGGTCAGCGACTCCACCCGGTCCGCGATGTTCGCCAAGGCGCACCCGGAGCGGTTCTTCGAGATCTACATCGCCGAGCAGCTGATGGTCGCGACGGCCGTGGGGATGCAGGCACGCGGCTGGATGCCGTACGTGTCCACCTTCGCCGCGTTCCTGACCCGGGCCTACGACTTCATCCGGATGGCGGCGGTCAGCCGCGCCGACCTCAACCTGTCCGGCTCCCACGCGGGCGTCGCGATCGGGCAGGACGGTCCGTCCCAGATGGGCTTGGAGGACCTGGCGGCGCTCCGCGCGGTGCACGGCAGCACCGTCCTGTACCCGTGCGACGCCAACCAGACCGCATGGCTGGTCGGCGAGATGGCCGGGGCGTCCGGCATCCGGTACATGCGCACCACCCGCGGCAAGACCCCGGTGATCTACGGGCCGGACGAGCGCTTCCGCATCGGCGGCAGCAAGGTACTCCGCGCCACCGAGAACGACGAGGTCACCCTGGTCGGGGCCGGGGTGACCGTGCACGAGGCGCTGAAGGCCGCCGCCCGCCTGGACGTCGCCGGCATCCCCGCCCGGGTGATCGACCTGTACTCGGTCAAGCCGGTGGACGTGGACACGCTGCGGGAGGCCGCCGAGGTCACCGGCCACATGGTGATCGTCGAGGACCACTGGCCCGAGGGCGGCCTGGGCGACGCCGTGATGAGCGCGTTCGCCGACGGCTGGGCCCCGCCCCGCGTGATCCGCCTGGGCGTACGGGACATGCCCGGCTCGGCCACCCCGGAGGAGCAGATGGCGGTGGCGGGCATCGACGCCGACGCGATCGTCGCGGCGGCGCACGACATGGTCGACCTGGCCGCCCTGCCCTGATCGGCGGCGCTCGGGCGGCTCGCGCCGGCCTCCGGCGGGGGCGGCGGCGCAGGGCTCAGACGCGGAAGCGCCGGGTGATCACGATCAGGTCGGTCAGCGCGATCAGGGCGAGCACGGCGCAGATCCCCGCGGCGACCGCGGCGCCCGTGCTGTCGTCCCGGGCCGACACCAGGGAGAACAGGACCGCCGCCACCACGCCCGACACCAGGGCGATCGACGACATCACGGCGCGCAGCCGCAGGGGGCTGCGCGCCGTGAGCGGTTCCGTCCCGGGCGGCTGCCGGTGATGCGGCGGCCCCTCCGCCCGTTGCGGCTCCCCATGGGGTTGCTCATGGGGGCCGGGTGTGGGCTCGGGGTCGTGCGAGGGGCCTGTCATGGTTCACCGTCCGTAGAGGCCGACGAGCGTGCCGGTCGCCACGACGGTGCCGTCCTCGGCGTCCCTGAGGTCCTCGATGGAGAACCCCTCTTCGAGATTCGTCGGCTCCGACAGCCCGTAGAGACGGAAGATGTAGCGGTGCGGCTCGTCCCCCTTCGGCGGGTGCGGGCCACCGTACCCGGGCGTCCCGTAGTCGTTGCGTCCGACCACGGCCCCGGTGGGCGTGTCGCCCTCGGCGATCTCGGTGGTGTCCGGCGGGATCCCGGCGAGGAGCCAGTGGACGAAGGTGCCGCTCGGCGCGTCCGGGTCCTCGCACACCAGCGCGAGCTCCACCACGTCCTCGGGCGGTTCGGACCACTCCAGCGGCGGCGAGAGGTCCCCGTTGGCGTGCGAGTACTCGGCCGGGATCTCGGTGTGGTCGTTGAAGGCCGGACTACGCAGCGTCATGTGCTCCATGGTGTTCCCGTGCCCGCTCAGCCCACGGGAATGCAGCCGCGTCCCGGATGACCGCCTCGGGGACGAACCCGCGGACGATCGCGGTCTTCACAAAGAATCCCGCCGGGACCTGTCATCTCTGCGACGCATGGATCGGCGGGATCGGTGAAAGGCTGGACCGTGGACGCCCGTCCGGTGCGGCCGGTGCCGGGCGGCGTGCGAGCGAGGCCGGACGAGGAGGTCCCTGTGGTCATGTTGCGCAGCTTCGTGTCGGGTGCCTGGGAACTCCCGGTGGGGGAGGGGACGCCGCTGCCGGACGCCGTGACGGGGGAGGAGGTCGCCCGGGTCTCCACGGCGGGCATCGACCGCGGGGCGGCCCTGGAGTACGGCCGCAAGGTCGGGGGTCCCGCGCTCCGCGAGCTGACCTTCCATCAGCGGGCGGCGCTGCTGAAGGCGCTCGCCTCCTACCTGCGCGAGCATCGGGACGAGTTGTACGCGCTGTCGTCCCGTACGGGTGCGACGCTGGGTGACTCGAAGTTCGACGTGGACGGGGGCATCGCGGTCCTGTCGGCGTACGCCAGCAAGGCGAGGCGCGAACTTCCCAACGACACCGTGTTCGTGGAGGGCGACGTCGAGCCGCTCGGTAAGGGCGGCACGTTCGTGGGACAGCACCTGTGCACGCCACTGCCGGGGGTGTCCGTCCAGATCAACGCGTTCAACTTCCCCGTCTGGGGGCCCTTGGAGAAGCTCGCGCCCGCGTTCGTCGCCGGGATGCCGAGCCTGATCAAGCCCGCGAGCCAGACCGCCTACCTGACCGCCCGGCTGGTCGAGCTGATCGTCGAGTCCGAACTGCTCCCCGAGGGCTCGGTGCAACTGCTCTGCGGGGACGCGGGCGACCTGCTCGACCACCTCACCGAGCAGGACGCGGTCTCGTTCACCGGCTCGGCCGACACCGCGCGCAGGCTCCGCGCCCATCCCGCCATCGTGGGCCGCTCCGTCCGGTTCAACGCCGAGGCCGACTCGCTGAACTGCTCCGTCCTCGGCCCGGACGCCACGCCCGGTACGGCCGAGTTCGACCTGTACGTCAAGCAGCTCGTCGCGGAGATGACGGTGAAGGCGGGGCAGAAGTGCACCGCCATCCGCCGCGCGTTCGTCCCCGAGGCCCTGGTGGACGAGGTCGCCGAGGCCGTGCGGGCACGGCTGGCCGAGGTCGCCGTCGGGAACCCCGCCAACCCGGACGTGCGGATGGGCGCGCTGGCGAGCCTGGGCCAGCGCGAGGAGGTGCGCCGGTCGCTGAAGCCGCTGCTGGACGCGGGCCGCCTGCTCTTCGGCGACCCCGACCGGGTGGAGGTGGTGGACGCCGACGCCGAGCGCGGCGCGTTCATCTCGCCGATCCTGATCCGCGCCGAGGACGCGGAACGGGCCGAACCGCACGAGGTGGAGGCGTTCGGCCCGGTGAGCACGCTGCTGCCGTACCGTGACGCGGCGCAGGTGGTGGAGCTGGCGGCGCGTGGCCGTGGCAGCCTTGCCGGTTCGGTGGTCACGGCCGACACCGGCTTCGCCCGTGAGGTCGTCCTGGGCCTGGCCCCCTGGCACGGTCGTGTGCTCGTCCTCAACGAGGAGGACGCCAAGGAGTCCACTGGGCACGGATCGCCCCTGCCGCCCCTCATCCACGGTGGCCCCGGGCGCGCCGGTGGCGGGGAGGAGATGGGCGGCATCCGGGGGATCGTCCATCACATGCAGCGCACCGCCGTGCAGGCCGGGCCCGGCATGCTGACCGCCCTGACCGGACGCTGGGTTCCTGGGGCCGAACGTACGGTCACTGACGTCCACCCGTTCCGTAAGCACCTCGAAGAGCTGCGCGTGGGTGACACCGTCGTCGCCGGTCCCCGTACGGTGACCCTTGAGGACGTGGAACGGTTCGCCGAATTCACAGGGGACACGTTCTACGCCCACATGGACGACGAGGCGGCCAAGGCCAACCCGTTCTTCGGCGGTCGGGTAGCGCACGGCTACCTGGTGGTGTCCTTCGCCGCAGGACTGTTCGTCTCGCCCGAGCCCGGGCCCGTCCTGGCCAACTACGGCCTGGAGAACCTGCGGTTCCTCACCCCCGTCTACCCGGGAGACGAACTGACGGTCACCTTGACCGCCAAGCAGATCTCCCCGCGAGATGGCGCCGATTACGGCGAGGTGCGGTGGGACACCGACGTCACCAACCAGGACGGCAAGTCCGTTGCCAAATACGACGTCCTCACCCTTGTGGCCAAGCGCCCCACGGGATGAGGGGGCGTCATCTAGGCGTCCTTAGGTTGTACCCTCGTTCGGTATAGCGAACATCACCTGGGCCTGGGCGCCCCAAGCCCAGGCCCAGGGGGACGAGGGAGGACGCATGGTGGACAACGCCGGCCCGGACACAGGCGGCGAGGACGCCGGTCCGGAGCCGCGCCCCGGGTCGGTGCGCGACATGCTGGCCGCCAACCTGCGGCGCGCCCGTACCGAACGGGGCCTGTCCCTGTCGGAGCTGTCCCGCCGCTCCAGGATCGGGAAGGCGACGCTCTCCCAGTTGGAGTCCGGGTCGGGCAACCCCACCATCGAGACGGTGTTCAGCCTGTCCAGAGCCCTGGAAGTGGCGATCTCCGACCTGCTGGACCATGACCGCCCGTCCGGCCCGACCGTCGTGCGCGCCGCCGACGTCGAGGTGCTGCGCGGCGCCGGCGTCGACCTGCGCCCGCTGCGCGGCATCGAGGCGGGCGACGCGATCTTCGAGGTGTACGACCAGGTGGTGCGGGCCGGCGCGCGTCAGGACTCGCTCGGCCATGCCGGCACCGAGCACACCATCGTGCAGGCGGGACGGCTCGGCGTTCGGGTGGACGACCGGTACCTGGAGCTGGGGCCGGGGGACTATGTCGCTTTCGACGCCGCGCGGTCGCACTCGTACACCGCTCTGGAAGGCCGGGTACGCTCGGTCCTGCTCCTGCAATACCGCTCTGACCAGCGACTTCACTCCTCGGCCTCGGGCGCGGCCTGCCTGGCGGGCACGGCCGGGCGGGAGCGCTGAGCGGGCGCGTTGACAGGACGCGAGCGGGCACCTACCCTCGAAGCCGTTCGGTAAACCGAACGACCGACGCTGGAGAGGGGGCGAGGTGCGGGCGACGCGGATCGTGGTGCTGGGGGCCGGGATCATCGGCGCCGCCTGCGCCCGCGAGCTGGCCCTGGCCGGATGCGAGGTCATCGTCGTCGACCGGGGCGGCCCCGCCGCGGCGACCACCGCGCACGGCGAGGGCAACGTCCTGGTCTCCGACAAGGGACCGGGCCCCGAACTGGAGCTGGCCCGCCTCTCCCGGCGCCTGTGGCCCGAGGTCCTCGCCGAAGGGGGCCGCCCCGCCGAATGGGAACCCAAGGGCGGCATCGTCGTCGCCACCACCGAAGCGGGCGCCGAAGACCTGCGGGGCTTCGCCGCCTCCCAGCGCGAGGCGGGCGTCCGCGCCGAGCCGCTGAGCGCCGCCGAGCTCGCCGCCGCCGAGCCCCACCTGACCCGCGACGTCACCGCCGCCTTCGCCTACCCGGAGGACGCCCAGGTCCAGCCGTCCGGCGCCGCGAGCGTGCTGCTGGGCGCGGCCCTGCGGGCGGGCGCCATCCTCCGCACCGGATGCGAGGTGCTGGGCGCGGTGAGCCGGGGCGGGCGCGTCACCGGTGTCCGCACCACGCTGGGCCTGATCGAGGGCGACGCCTTCGTCGACGCCGCCGGGCCCTGGTCCGGCGAGCTGTCGGCCCGCCTCGGCGCCCCCGTCGACGTCCGTCCCCGCCGCGGCGAGGTGCTGGTGACCGCCCCCATGCCCCCGACCGTGTTCCACAAGGTCTACGACGCCGACTATGTGGGCGCCGTGGGCAGCGGCTCCGGCGACCTCCAGACCTCGGCGGTCGTGGAGTCCACCCGCGCCGGCACGATCCTGCTCGGCTCGTCCCGCCGCCGCGTCGGATTCGACGACCGCCTCCACCCCGGCGTGCTGTCCCGGATCGCGGCGAAGGCCCTCCGGCTGTTCCCCTGCCTGTCCGGCGCCGCCGTGATGCGCGCCTACGGTGGCTTCCGGCCCTACGTGCCCGACCACCTTCCGCTGATCGGCCCCGACCCCCGCCTCTCCGGCCTCTGGCACGCCACCGGCCACGAGGGCGCCGGCATCGGCCTCTCCGTGGGCACCGCCCGGCTCCTGGCCGACGGCCTGCTCTCCCGCGAGCCCGAAATGGACATCACCCCGTTCCGAGTCGACCGCCCTTTGGCCCTGGTAGAGCCCGGTGCGAAGACGCCCGCCGGACGGGCGGTCCCCGGCGGTGAGCAGCCATGACCCCGCGCCCGGCCCCCGGCCCCCGCCCCGGCTCACCGCTGCGCATCACGGTCGACGGCGAGCCCTTCGAGGGCGTCCAGGGGCAGACCATCGCAGGCATCCTGCTCTCCGCCGGCCGCCTCTCCTGGCGCCGCGGCCCCTCCGGCGCGCCCCGCGGCGTCTTCTGCGGCATCGGAGCCTGCTTCGACTGCCTGCTCACCGTCAACGGCATCCCCGACGTCCGCGCCTGCCGCCGCCGCGCCACCAACGGCGACACCATCACCACCCAATCCCGCACCCCCAACCAACCCAGCGACCCCCCTGAACCAAGCCCACCCACCAACCCGAGCACCCCCGAAGAGCCGAACGGATCCGCAGGGCCGGACACACCCGTCGCGCCGGGCGCTGGCGGTGAGGCGGGCGCTGGTGGCCCGCCGAGCACGCCCGGAGAGCCAGGCGGGTCTGTAGCTCCAGCGACGCCCGTTGCGCCGAGCCCCGGCGGCGAACCGAGCGTCGGCGGCGCGCTGGACACGGTTGGGGAGCCGAGCGGGTCCGCGGGTCCGAACGCTCCCGTTGCGTCGGGCGCTGGCAGTGAGCTGGGCACGCCTGGGTCGAGCGAGGGAGGAGAGTCCGACGAGTCGAGCCCGTCCGGGGAGGACGGGCGGGTTCGCGTCGCGGAGCGTGCTCAGGGAGCGAGCGAGACCGGGAAGCCGAGCCGGTCGAGGAAGGCGGTCGGCTCCGGGGAGCCGGACGAAGCGGGGGAGGCGCGATGAGCGGGCTTCGCCGGCGGGTCGCGGTCATCGGGGCGGGTCCGGCCGGGCTGGCGGCCGCCGCGGCGGCGCTGCGCGCCGGGGCCGAGGTCACCCTGATCGACGCGGCCGACCGGCCCGGAGGTCAGTACCACCGGATGCCCTACGACGCCGATGACCTCGGCAGTGCGGGCGGCGTCCACCGCGACTTCGACCGGATGCGCCGCCACGTTCTCGGTCACCCGCGCTGCGCGTGGTGGCCCGGGAGCACGGTCTGGTCCCTGGAACGCGGCGACCCCACCGTTCCACGACCGCCCAGGGTGCATGTGCTGCGCGGCCCGGCCGACGGCGGCGGACGGGAAGCTCACGTGCTGGACCCCGACGCGCTCGTTCTGGCGCCCGGAGCGCACGACAGGGTGCTGCCCTTCCCCGGGTGGGACCTGCCCGGTGTCTTCACCGCCGGCGCGGCACAGGCACTGGCCAAGGGCGAACGCCTCGCGGTGGGGGACAAGGTGGTGGTGGCCGGCGCCGGGCCGTTCCTGCTGCCCGTCGCCGCCTCGCTGCTGCACGCGGGCTCGCACGTCGTGGAGGTTCTGGAGGCGGGGCGGCCCGCCGCCGTTCTGCGCGGGTGGACGCGCCGCCTCTGGGAGCTGGCCTCCCAGCGTGCCAAGGCCGCCGAACTCGCCTCCTACACGTCCCTGCTGGCCCGGCACCGCGTCCCGTACCGGATGGGACGCGCGGTGATCGAGGCCAGGGGCGACGGACGGGTCGAAGAGGTCGTCACGGCAGGGCTGCGTCCCGACTGGTCGGTGATCCCGGGCACCGAACGCACTCGGCCCGTCGACGCCGTCTGCGTCTCCCACGGCTTCACGCCCCAGCTGGAGCTGCCCGTCGCCGCGGGCTGCGCCCTGCGTCAGGTCTCCGCGGCCGAGGTCTACGTACGGGTCGACGACGATCAGCTCACCAGCGTCCCCCGGGTGTACGCGGCAGGGGAGATCACCGGGATCGCGGGCGCCCCGGCCGCTCGCGCCGAGGGTCTGCTGGCGGGATGGCTGGCGGCGGGCGGCTCGCCCGCGGCGCCCGAGAGCCATCTCGCGCGTCGCCGCCGCGACCAGGGCCGCGCGTTCGCGGCCCGGCTCGCCGCCGCCCACCCGATCGGCGACGGCTGGCCGGGGTGGCTGCGTCCCGGCACGGTCGTGTGCCGCTGTGAGGGGACCACGTACGGCGCCCTCTGCGAAGCGGCAGGCGACCCGGCGGGCGCCGCGGCCCGCCCGGTCAAGCTGAGGACACGCGCGGGCCTGGGCCCCTGCCAAGCCCGCGTCTGCGGCCCCACGGTCGCCGAACTCCTCGCCCGCCGGGCCGCCGGCGGCCCGGGCCGCCCGGAGACGGGCCTTCCCCCGGCGACGCCGCACCACCGTCCCATCGCCCAGCCCATCCGCCTCGGAGAACTGGCGGCGCTCACCCCCGAAGACGCCGGGCCGGGCGCCACGGCCGCGAACGGCCGTGCCTCCGAGGCGGTCCCGCAACGGGAAGGGCGGTCGGCGGGGCGCCCCGACACCCATGATCCGCACGACGATGAGAGGTGGACGCCCGATGAGCGGCGATAAGAAGGTCGAGACGCTGGGCGGAGTCATCGTGGCGACGGCCCTGCCGTACCGCGAGGACCCCTCCGCGCCGGCCGGGCTCGCGGTCGACTACGACCGGTACGCCGAGCACTGCCGGTGGCTGGTCGACAACGGCTGCCGCGGCGTCGGGCCCAACGGCTCGCTGGGGGAGTACTCCTCCCTGACCGACGAGGAACGCCGCCGGGTGGCCCGCACCGCGGTCGAGACCGTGGGCGGCGACGGCGTCGTGGTCGTCGGGGTGCACGGCCCCGGCTCCCACCAGGCCAAGCACTGGGCCGAACTGGCCGCCGAGGACGGCGCGGACGGCGTCCTGTGCCTGCCGCCCACCATGTACCGCGCCAACCACGGCGAGGTCATCGCCCATTTCGAGGCCGTGGCCTCCGTAGGACTGCCGGTCATGGTCTACAACAACCCGATCGACACCAAGGTGGACCTCACCCCGGTCCTGCTCGCCGAGATCGCGCAGATCGACGGGGTCGTCGCGGTCAAGGAGTTCTCCGGCGACGTCCGCCGCGTACTGGAGATCAAGGAGCGGGCCCCGGGCCTGGAGGTGGTGGCCGGAGCCGACGACGTGACGCTCGAGGCGCTGCTGATGGGCGCCACCGGGTGGTTCGCCGGGTTCCCGAACGTGTTCCCCGCCGAGTCGGCCGAGCTGTTCGAGCTGGCCACGGCGGGCAAGCCGGAGGAGGCGAAGGCGCTTTACGAGCCGCTGGTCGCCGCGTTCCGGTGGGACTCGCGCACCGAGTTCGTCCAGGCCATCAAGCTCGGCATGGACATGGTCGGCCGGTACGGCGGCCCGTGCAGGCCACCGCGCGGCCCCCTCGTCCCGGCGCACCGCGAGGCCGTCACCGCCGACATGACCCGCGCCATCGACGCACTCCAGCGGCGGGCGGGCTGATGCGGTCCGTCCGTACGATCCACGCGGTCGACTCCCACACCGAGGGCATGCCGACCCGCGTGGTGACCGGCGGCGTGGCGCCGATCCCCGGAGCCACCATGGCCGAACGCCGGAGCTACGCGGCCGAGCACCTCGACGGCCTGCGCCGCTTCCTGGTGGACGAACCGCGCGGGCACCCGGCGATGAGCGGCGCGATCCTCCAGCCGCCCCTCCACCCGGACGCGGACTGGGGCGTGATCTACATCGAGGTCAGCGGCTTCCTGCCGATGTGCGGGCACGGCACCATCGGCGTCGCCACCGTCCTCGTCGAGACCGGGATGGTCGAGGTCACCGAGCCGGAGACCGTCGTCCGCCTGGACACCCCCGCCGGTCTCGTCGAGGCCCGGGTCGCCGTCCGCGACGGCGTCGCCGAGAACGTCACCCTGCGCAACATCGCGTCGTTCTCCCTCGCCCTGGACGCCGTCGTCCCCGTCCCCGGGCTGGGCGAGGTCCGCTACGACATGGCGTACGGCGGCAACTTCTACGCCATCACCGAACTGGAACCCCTCGGGCTTCCCTTCGACCGCTCCCGCAAGGACGACATCCTCCGCGCGGGCCTGGACATCATGGCCGCCATCAACGAGCACGCCCCGCCCCACCACCCCGCCGACCCGGCCATCAGCGGCTGCAAGCACGTCCAGTTCCTGGCGCCCGGATCGGACGCCAAGCACTCCCGCAACGCCATGGCCATCCACCCCGGCTGGTTCGACCGCTCGCCCTGCGGCACGGGCACCTCCGCCCGTATGGCGCAGCTTCACGCCCGCGGCGGCCTGCCCCTCCACACCGAGTTCGTCAACGAGTCCTTCATCGGCACCCGCTTCACCGGCCGCCTGATCTCCGAAACCACGATCGGCGACCTCCCCGCCGTCATCCCCGAGTTCACCGGCCGGGCCTGGATCACCGGCACCGCCGACTACCTCCTGGACCCCACCGACCCCTTTCCGGAAGGCTTCGTCCTATGAACACCAGCCCGCCCCACCCACCAGCCCTACACCGATGACCCGACCATCACCACCACAGGGCGCAACCCCTTCCCTTTCGTAATCCAGCCCACAACCCACACCCCGACCCCTTCCGATGACCCACGAGTCCATCGATGCCGCCACCGACATCCTCACGGCGACCGGCGAGTTACTCCGCCGGTGACCGGACGGGGTGCACACCTCACACCGACCACACGGTGAGGCTCAGCGCCGGAGAACGTGTGCCCCGTCCAGCAGCGTGGCGGCGACCTCGCCCTCCACGCCGCCGTACACACCCGCACCAGAGCCACCGCGCCGAATCCAGGACCGACCAGGAACATGCGAATCGCCCAAACGCTTCACCCCCTGAAGCATGGAGACGCGGACAGCGGTGCGAGACAGCCTGCGGATCGCCGCGAGCCGGGTATTGCGGGCCTCGGTATCGTGGCGCCGATGATCAGCGTGGACGAGCGATCACCGGGCGGACGGCATCGGGCGAAGGGGCAAGGGCTTGACGACGTCCAAGGATTGTGATCGCAATGAGGCCGCGCCATCGGACGGCGGTCGTGCCCACCGCGGTGCGGTCAGCCCGGGGACCGATCGAGAGGAGCAGCGCATGAGCACGCCGGATCAGGCGGTGTCCGCCGCGATGGCGGCGGCCGAGGAATGGGCGGCGACGCCCCCCGAGGCCAGGGCGCGGGCGTTGACCGCCGTCGCCGAGGCATTGGAGGCGGCACGCTCCGAACTGGTGCCTCTGGCCGACGCCGAGTCCCATCTGGGTGAGACGCCCCGGCTGAACGGGGAACTGACCCGGACGGTCTTCCAGCTCAAGCTGTTCGCCGAAGAGGCCGCCTCCGGCCGGTCCTACGATGCGCGGATCGACCGCGCCGACCCGGACTGGCCCACCGGCCCCCGTCCCGACCTGCGCCGCTACCGGACGGCGGTGGGGCCCGTGCTGGTCTTCGCGGCGAGCAACTTCCCGTTCGCGTTCAGCGTCGCGGGCGGTGACACGGCCTCCGCGCTCGCCGCGGGCTGCCCCGTCGTGGTCAAGGCGCACCCGGGCCACCCCCGGCTCTCCCGGCGCACCGCCGAGATCGTCACCGCCGCGCTGTCGGACGCGGGAGCGCCGGAGGGGACGTTCGCCCTGATCGAAGGCGAGCGGGAAGGAGTCGAGGCCCTGCGCCACCCGGGGATCGCGGCGGCCGCGTTCACCGGTTCCGAACGCGGCGGGCTGGCCCTGGCGAAGATCGCCGCCGAGCGTCCCGAGCCCATCCCCTTCTACGCCGAGATGGGCAGCATCAACCCGGTCGTGGTCACCGCCGCGGCCGCCAAGAACCGCGGCGAGGAGATCGCCAAGGGCTATGCCGGCTCGGTGACCATGGGCGCGGGCCAGTTCTGCACCAACCCCGGGCTCATGTTCGTCCCCGCGGGCGACGCCATCGTGGATCGCATCGCGGGACTCCTGTCCGAGGTCGGGGCGGCCCCGATGCTGAACGACCGGATCGAGTCCGGCTTCCTCGACACCGCCCGGCGGCTCGGCCAGCGCCCCGGCGTCCGCCGGGTCCTCTGGCCCGACGACGACACCTCGACGGCGCCCCGCCTGCTCACCATGGACCTGGCCGCGTTCGCCGCCGACAGCGAGGCCGCCTCCCAGGAGTGCTTCGGCCCGCTCGGCCTGGTGGTCACCTACCAGGACCTCCGGGACGTCGCCGTGGTCCTGGCGAAGCTGCCCGGCCAGCTCACCACGTCCCTGCACGCCGAACCCGACGAGACCGCCGAGCTGTCGGGTCTGGCGGGCGTCCTGGCCGACCGCAGCGGCCGCGTCCTCTGGAACCAGTGGCCCACCGGCGTCTCCGTCACCCACGCCATGCAACACGGCGGCCCCTTCCCCGCCACCACCGCGCCGTCCACCACCTCCGTCGGAACGGCCGCCATCGAACGTTTCCTGCGTCCCGTCACCTACCAGAACTGGCCGCAGGACCTCCTCCCACCACCCCTCCGCGACAGCAACCCCTGGAACGTCCCCCAGCGGATCCACTGAACCCACCCGCAAGCCGGTCCCCTACCCGCGACCACTCTCAACCAAGTTGTCAGGGCAACCCGGGGCGTCCGCCCGGCTGCCCGCGCCGTGCCAGTGAGGCTGTTCGGCTGCTCGCCGGGCACCCCGCCCGGCTTGGGGGACGCGAAGAGGCGTGGGACCACACCAAGGACGACGGGCCATGACATCGGTGAGGGGCGGTGGAGGTGAGGCCGGGGCGGTGGGTGGCGCTGTCCGGGCTGCATCCGGCGGCGTTGGCGTTGTACGTGCAAAGGATGTGCCCTTCAGTCACCGCCGCGCCGACCGCGTAGTGTCGCTGGCCGACCGGCTGCGCATGGCAAAGGCTTAGGTTGGCGTGGGGGCCGGGTGCGTTATCGGTGGTGGGGCTAGGGTGGCCAGTTTTTCCAGGGCGGTGTGGGAGGGGCTGTCTTCGGGGGCGGTGAGGGTGATGAACTGGTGGTCTTGGGTGCCCGGGAGGACCATTCCTATGTAGTCGAGGGTCAGCCGGCCGACCGCCGGGTGGTGGTACTCCTTGCGGCCTATGCCGGGGCCCTTGACGTCCTGGCGTTCCCATAAGGTGCGGAAATGGGGGCTGCACTGGGACAGCTCGTCGATCATGGCCTTGATCCGCGGGTCGCCGGGGTCGCGGCCCATGGCGGTCCGCAGTTGGGCCAGGCCGTGGCGGGCCACCTCCTCCCACTCGACGTAGAAGGTTCGGGCGCGGGGATCGGCGAAGACGTACCGGAGCATGTTGCGCCGGGGTTCGGGCACCTCGGCCATGTCCTGTAAAAGCGCCGCCGCGGTGCGGTTCCAGCAGGGAGGGCCGGCGGTGGGGACGGCATGCTGGCCGTCACACGTTGCCGCGGGCAGGGTGAAGGCGCATCCAACAGGAAGGTCATTACATCGTGCGTTTTCGTAATTTGGGGAAGGACGGGCCGCAGGTGTCGGTCGTGGGGTTCGGCGCGATGACCCTGGCGCCGGGCGTGTACGGCCATGTGGAGGAGGATGAGGCCGCCGCCACGCTGCTGGCCGCACTGGACGCGGGGATCACGTTCGTCGACACCGCCGACCGGTACGGCGCCGGTGCCAGCGAACGCCTGATCGGCCGGGTGCTGGCGGGCCGCCGTGACGGGATCGTCCTGGCCACCAAGTCCGGTGCGACGCAGGACGAGAACGGGGTCGTCATTCCCGGGCAGGGCCGTCCCGAGACCATCAGGCGGGCCCTGGACGCCAGTCTCCAGAGGCTGCGGACCGACCATGTCGACCTGTACTACCTGCATCGTTTCGACCCCGTCACGCCGATCGAGGAGACCGCGGGGGTGTTCGCCGAGCTGATCGAGGCGGGGAAGATCGGTGGGTACGGGCTGTCGGAGGTGTCCGTGAGCACGTTGCGCCGCGCGCACGCGGTGCACCCGGTGACGGCCTTGCAGACCGAGTACTCGCCGTTCCAGCGTGCGCCGGAGAACGAGATCCTCGGGGTGTGCGAGGAACTGGGGATCACCTTCGTCGCGTACAGCCCGCTGGGGCGCGGTCTGCTGGGCGGGCAGGTGCGCAGCGGAGCCGACCTGGCCGAGGACGACTGGCGGCGCGGCAACCCTCGCTTCCAGGGTCCCAACCTGGAGCGCAACGTCTCCCTGGCGGACCGGGTCGCGACCCTGGCGGCCGAGTACGGTGTGACGTCCGCCCAGCTCGCGCTGGCCTGGGTGATCGAGCGCGGCGCGCTGCCCATCCCGGGGACGCGCAAGGCCGCCAACGCCCGGGCCAACGCCGCGGCGGGCGACCTGGAGCTGGATCCGTCGGCGTTCCGGCGCCTGGAGGAGCTCGTCCCGCCCGGTACGGCGGCCGGGGCCCAGGGCAACGAGGCATACCTGGCCAACATCGACACCGATTGAGCCCGCCCGCCTCGTTGGCGACACCGCAGATCGCGTCCGTCATCGGAGAGGCGTCCGCCCGGGGGCGGGGGGAGCGGCGGAGTGTTCCAGCGCCTCCTGTCCTGCTTCCGGGCGGCGTCTGCGGTTCAGGGTGGTGCTGGAAGGGCGGTCAGGCGCCCGCCCAGATGGTCTTGATGTTGCAGAAGGCGTGCATGCCGAGGTCGGCCAGCTCGCGGCCGTAGCCGGAGTGTTTGGTGCCGCCGAACGGCAGGTCGGGGAAGGACGTGACCATCCCGTTGATGAAGACCTGGCCGGCGTCCAGGTCGTCGGCGAAACGCTCCTGCTCGTCGGCGTCCCGTGTCCAGGCGTTGGCGCCGAGCCCGAAGGTGGTGTCGTTGGCGAGGTCGATGGCCTGGTCGATGCCGTCGACGCGGAACAGCGAGGCGACCGGTCCGAAGACCTCCTCGTGGTACATCCGCATCCCCGGCGTGACCCCGGTGATCACAGTGGGCGGGTAGAACCAGCCGGGGCCTTCGATCCGCTGGCCCCCGCACAGGACGGTGGCGCCCGAGCCGACCGCGTCCGCCACCTGCTCCTCGATCGTGGACCGGCCTTGCTCGGACGCCAGCGGCCCGATGTCGGTGGACTCGTCCATGGGGTCGCCGACGCGCCGGGCCCGCATGTTGTCGACGAAGCGGCGCTCGAACTCCTCGTACACGTCGGTGTGCACGATGAACCGTTTGGCGGAGATGCAGCTCTGCCCGTTGTTGAGGCAGCGGGAGGTGGCGGCGACGTCGGCGGCGCGGGTGATGTCGGCGGAGGGCATGACCACGAAGGCGTCGCTGCCGCCCAGTTCCAGGACGCTCGGCTTGATCTCGGCCCCGGCGGTCGCCCCGACCGAGCGTCCGGCGGGCTCGCTGCCGGTCAGCGTGGCGCCCTTGACGCGCGGGTCACGGATGATCCGTTCGACCTGGCCGGAGCCGACGAGCAGGGTCTGGAAGGCGTCCGGGGGAAAGCCGGCGCGGCGGAACAGCTCTTCCAGGAACAACGCGGTCCTGGGGACGTTGGAGGCGTGCTTGAGCAGGCCCACGTTGCCCGCCATCAGGGCGGGGGCGGCGAACCTGATCACCTGCCAGAGCGGGAAGTTCCACGGCATCACCGCCAGCACGGGGCCGATCGGCCGGTAGCGGATCCAGGCGCGTTCGGCCCCGACCGCCTGGGCGTCGGCGGGGCGGTCGGCCAGGAAGCGCGCGGCGTTGCGGGCGTAGAAGCGGCACGCGCCGGCGCATTTGCGCGCCTCGGCCCGCGCCGCCTTGATCGTCTTGCCCATCTCGGTGGTCAGCATGGCCGCGATCTGGTCGGCCTCGCCGTCCAGGATGCCGGCGGCGGCCTCCATCCAGCCGGCGCGCTCCTCGATCGTGGTGGAGCCCTGCCGGGCGAACGCCTCGCGGGCGCGTTCGAGGCGGGCGTCGATCTCGGTGCCGCTCAGCGCCTCGAAGGTCGCCTCCACCGCCCCGGTCGCGGGATTGGTCGTCGCGATGCTCATGCCCGATTCCCCCAGAAGCTGCGGTTTTGTGGGGGTCGTGCCCGATGGGTTTCGAGGGAAACCGCATCCCGCGCCCGCCGCTCCGGGCCAGTGAGCTGCCTCATATTCCGGCCTGGCCGGAAGTCGAGAAAAAGGCGTGACGTTCAAACTGTCGTTCTGCCCCCGATGGAAGAAGCCCAAACCTTGGCTCTCCCCGCCATGCTGCGCTCCCTCCGCCACCACAACTACCGGCTGTGGGCGGCGGCCGACCTGATCTCGGTCACCGGGACCTGGATGCAGGTCCTGGCCCTCAACTGGCTGGTCCTGTCCATCACCCACTCGGCCACGAGCGTGGGCCTGGGCCTGCTCCTGCAGGCGGTGCCCACGCTCGCGCTCGCCCCGCTGGGCGGCGCCATCGCCGACCGGCTGCCCTCCCGCCGGGTGGTGATGGCCGGTCAGACGGCCCAGATGGCCCTGTCCGCCCTCCTGGCCCTGCTGGCGGCCGGTGACCCCTCGGGCCCCATGGGCCTGTACGCGATCTCGTTCGTGTCCGGCGCCGTCACCGCGCTGACCAGCCCGTCGCTGGCGCGGTTCGGGATGGAGATCGTCGGCCCCGAGGACCTGTCGAACGCGCTGTCGCTGGGCTCGGTGCTCAGCTCCGGCGGGCGGATCCTCGGGATGAGCATGGCCGGCGTGGTGATCGCCGTGGTCGGGGTGCCGGGAGCGTTCGCGGCCAACTCCGCCAGCTTCGCCGCCGTGCTCGCCGCCCTCATGCTGATGCGGCACCGTGAGCTGCACGAGGTGCCCAAGGCGGCGCCGGGCGAGCGCGGGGTCGTCGCGGGGCTGCGCCACGTCCTGCGGACGCCCTGGCTGCTGGTCACGCTGGGCCTGGCGTTCGTCCTGGGCAGCCTGGGCCGCAACTACCAGGTGACCATGGCCGCGATGAGCGACGGCCCGCTGCACGGCGGCGCCGGAGGGTACGGCGCGCTGTCGGTGCTCTTCGCGGTCGGCACGGTGCTGGGCGGCCTGTTCGCCGCGTCCCGCTCGCGGCTCTCCCTGGCGCTGCTGCCGGTCATGGCGGTGGCGTGCTCGGTCGGCCAGATGGCCAGCGGCGTCGCGCCGAACCTGGCGGTGTTCGGCGCGTTGATGCTGCCGATCGCCGCCGCCGCGGTGGTGATCGACACCACCGTGAGCACCCGGGTGCAGCTCGACAGCCCCGGAGGGCTGCGCGGCCGGGTGATCGCCGCGCAGGGCATGGTGGGCGCCGCGTCCGGCGCCGCCGGGGGTCCCGCGCTGGGCGCCCTGTGCGACCTGCTGGGCCCCCGCGCCGCGTTGGTGCTGGCCGGGGCGGTCAGCGTGACGGCCGCGCTCGCCGCCGGCGCCGCGCTGCTGCGCCTGCACCGGAAGGGCGCCCTGGCCCGTACGGGTCCCGACCAGGCTCCCCCCGCGCTACCCCGCGGGCCGGCCGGCCGGCGGATGGCCGTGCGGTAGAGCGGATCGCCGGACCGGCCGCGTGACCGCGGGCGTCCCTCCTATGATCACGTGTGGTGTGCGGCCGGTGGCCCGGGCAAGGACAGGGGAGCGGCCCGGGAACGGACCGCCGGCACGTCGAGGAGATGAGGGGACTGAGGGGACATGGACATCACCGAGAGCTCCGAGTGGTCCGCGCTGGCCGAGCACCACCCGCTGCTGGCCGGGATGCATCTGCGGGAGCTGTTCGCCGAGGACCCGGGACGTGCCGAGCGGATGACCGCGACCGCCGGGGACCTGCTGCTGGACTACTCCAAGCATCGCGTGACCGACCAGACCCTGCGGCTGCTGGTGGCGCTGGCCGAGCGGGCGGGCCTGCGCGAGCGCATCGGCGCGATGTTCTCCGGCGAGCACATCAACGTCAGCGAGGACCGCGCCGTCCTGCACACGGCGCTGCGCCTGCCCGGGGACGCGCGGCTCACGGTGGACGGCCAGGACGTGGTCGCCGACGTGCACGCCGTCCTCGACACGATGTCCGACTTCGCGGGACGGGTCCGCTCGGGCGAGTGGACGGGCTTCACGGGCAAGCCCATCCGCAGCGTCGTGAACATCGGCATCGGCGGCTCCGACCTGGGGCCCGCCATGGCCTACGAGGCGCTGCGCGACTACGCCGACGCGGGGATCTCCTGCTCCTTCGTCTCCAACATCGACCCGGCGGACGTGACCGGCGTCCTGGACGGGCTCGACCCGGAGCAGACCCTGGTGATCGTCAGCTCCAAGACGTTCGGCACCCTGGAGACGCTGGCCAACGCCCGCGCGGCGCGCGCCTGGCTGGTCGACCGGCTCGGGGACGAGAAGGCGGTGTCGCGGCATTTCGTCGCGGTGTCCACCAACGCCGAGCGGGTCGCCGCGTTCGGCATCGACACCGCCAACATGTTCGGGTTCTGGGACTGGGTCGGCGGCCGGTACTCGATGGACTCCGCGATCGGGCTGTCACTGATGATCGCCATCGGCGCGGAGCGGTTCCGGGAGATGCTGAACGGGTTCCACACGATCGACGAGCACTTCCGCACCGCCCCGTTCGAGGCCAACCTTCCCGTGATCATGGGCCTGCTGGGGGTCTGGTACACCGACTTCTTCGGCGCCCAGACCCGTGCCGTGCTGCCCTACAGCCAGCGCCTGGCGCGCTTCCCCGCGTACCTGCAGCAGCTGACCATGGAGTCCAACGGCAAGTCGGTGCGGGCGGACGGCGCCCCGGTGGTCGCGCAGACCGGCGCGATCTTCTGGGGCGAGCCGGGCACCAACGGCCAGCACGCCTTCTACCAGCTGCTGCACCAGGGGACGAGGCTGGTCCCCGCCGACTTCATCGGGTTCGCCGAGCCGTTCACCGACGTGCAGGCCGACGGGGGCGGCATGCACGACCTGCTGACCGCCAACCTGTTCGCGCAGACCTCGGCGCTGGCGTTCGGCCGGACCGCCGAGGAGATCGCCGCCGAGGGGACGCCCGCGGACCTCGTCCCGCACAAGGTGATGCCGGGCAACCGCCCGACCAGCACGATCCTGGCGCCCCGGCTGACGCCGTCCACGCTGGGGCAGCTGATCGCCCTGTACGAGCACATCGTGTTCGTGGAGGGGACGATCTGGGGGATCGACTCCTTCGACCAGTGGGGCGTGGAGCTCGGCAAGGTCCTGGCCCAGGATCTGACGCCCGCGCTGACCTCGGCGGAGCCGCCGTCCGCCGACGCGGTGCCCGACCCGTCCACCGCCGCGCTGGTGCGCGCCTACCGCAGGATGCGCGGCCGCGCCGTGTGACACCGGCTCCCGGCCCGGCGGGCGGGCCGCCCCCGGCCGGGGCCGCCGGTCACCCCCGGGCGAAGCGGACGCCGCCCGGGGCCCATCCCTGCGCCTCCAGCAGGACGCGCAGCTCGGCGAACGAGATGAAACCGTCCCGGTCGGTGTCCGCGCGCTCGAACCTGTCCTGGATCTCCGAACGCGTCCACGACAGCCCCAGGCTGTCGAGGAGCAGTCCGAACTCCATCAGGTCGAGCCTGTCATCACCGCCGAGGTCCGACCGCGCGAAGACGGTGTGGAGGTCGTCCCCGGTCGGCTTGATGGTCATTTCGCTCCTTGCGGTAGGTCGTCGTCGGTCGCGCTAGGTCCGGTGTGCCCCGCATCATGTCATACCGATCGGGACCCGTTCTGCTGAGAAACGACACCGCGCGGGCGGTGGTTCCCGCCGCGCTCACCGGCGATCGGCGCGCACCACGGAACGCCGCCGACCGGCGGGCCGGCCGCTCAGGCGGCGAGGGTGGCGAGGCTGCGCGCGGTCAGGCCGAGGCCGAGCAGGATGACCATGGTGGCCGTGCCGGCGGGCAGCAGCGCCGGCACGGCCCGTACCCTGGCCGCCAGCGCGGGGATGCGGCGGGCCAGCAGTCGCCCGGTGCCGGTCACCAGCATCCCGATCGCCACCAGCGTGATCGCCAGGCCCATCCCGTACGCGAGCACCAGGAGCAGCCCGAACCAGGCGTGCCCGAGGGCGCTCGCACCGAGCAGCACGACGACCGCCGAAGGACTCGGCATCAGCCCGCCCGCGAACCCCATCAGCAGCACGTTCCTACGCCCGCGCCCATCCTCCTGACCGTGCCCATGGCCGTGTCCGTGTCCGTGTCCGTGCCCATGACCGTGTCCATGACCATGACCGTGGCCGTGCGCGTGGTGACGCTGGGACGTGCGGAGGGCACGGCGCAGGAGGGTGATCCCGGCGAACGCCACGACCGTCCCGCAGACCGCCCCCAGCCAGGGGAACAGGGCGGGAGTGGCCAACGCGGAACCGCTCGCGACGAGCAACCCGAGCGCCAGCACCCCGGCGGTGTGGGTCACCGTGACCGTCAGCCCGAGCGTGAGCACGTCCCGTTTGGAACGGCGCCCCTGCCCGGCGGCCTGCGCCGCCATGATCGTCTTGCCGTGGCCGGGTGCCAGCGCGTGCAGGGCGCCCAGGCCCAGCGCGATGAGCAGCGCGAGCAGCGCGAACGCCGGTGTGAGCCTGTGCCGGCTCACCAGCTCGGTGAAGGAGGCGTCGTTCGGCAGGATCCGGTCGGTCCCCTCGCGGGCGCCCTGCCCGAGCGCGGGCCCGCCCTCGCGGACGGTGAGCTCGGCGCCCCGCTGGTCGGGCGGCGAGTCCAGCAGATCCTCCGGGTAGGAGGTCAGACGGCCGCTGCGCGAGGTGCGGGCCACGTTGGACGAGGTCAGCGTCATCCGGTCGCCCGCCGCCGTGACCTCGCGCCAGCCGAGCCGCCCGGCCGCGCCCTCGTCCCGGAAGGAGATCCGGTGGGAGCCCTCCCCGTACGGGACGGCGATGCCGCACTCCAGCCGCAGGGTCGGCAGCCCGGCCTGCCCGGTGAGCTCGCGCGCCGACGCCGTGCGGACGGTCGCCGCCGCCGGGCGCCCGTCCACCGTCACGCGGAACGACGCGGCGGCCTCCGAGCACTCCGCCGATGCCCAGCGCGGCAGGTCGGCCGTCGTGCGGAGCACCTGCGACGCGGGGATCTCCGCGTGATCCTGGACGTGGTCGACGCGCAGCTCCCGCGGCGCGGCGATCAGGCCGTCGTACCGGCTGACCGTGAAGTTGCCGAGCGGGTGCGCGACCGGCGCGACCGCGATCGCCCCCGCCACCGCCAGTGCCGTGATCACTTCCCGCCTCCGCCGAGGTCGGCCAGCGCCGCGCGGGCCGGTGGCGCGTGGTGGACGGAGAACGCCGGGTTGAGCCGCAGCGCCGCCGCCAGGTCGCGGCGCGCGTCGGCGCGGCGGCCCAGCGACTTCTCGATCATGCCGAGGTGGTACAGGAAGGTGGCGTCCCGGTAACCGTGGCGCAGCGCCCGGCGCGCGTACCCGAGGGCCTCCGTGTCGCGGCCGTTGACGTGCAGCGCCCAGGCCAGCGCGTCCGCGACGTGCACGCTGCGCCGCCGCTTCCACTCGGCCCGGGCCGCGCGCAGCGCCGCCGCCTTGTCGCCGTGGTCGGCCGCGTACAGGGCCGTCTCCAGGTCGGGTGTGACGCCGTTGGCCTGCGCGAGCGTGGCCCACGTCCCGGCGACGGCGTACTGCTGCCGCGCCTTGTCCGGCTGCTCGCGCGCCTCGTACAGCTCGCCGAGCAGGGTGACGTGGCCGGGCAGCGGGGCGCGGGCGACGACGGACTCCTGCTCCCTGATCGCGCCGGCCAGGTCGCCGGTCGCCGCGAGCACGCGGGCCTGCCCGATGCGCGCGGCCAGGTCCGCGGGGTCGGCCTTGAGCGCGGTGGCGAACTCCCGTCCCGCCGCGGCATGGTCGCCCTGGGCGAAGGCGAGCTCACCGAGCCGGGTACGGACGTAGGCGAGGTCGCCCCGGTCGGTCGCCGCGCGTGCGGCGAGGTTGAGGATCCGCCGCGCCTCACCGGTCCGCCCGCGCAGCTCCTCGACGTACGCCAGCCGTGTGAACGCCGGGATCCCCGGTGAGGTCGTGTCGGCCTTGCGCGCGGCCTTCAGCGCATCGTCGTAGCGTCCCAGCTCGACCAGCGCGTCGACACGGGATGCGAGCGCCCGCGCGTTGTACGGGTTGATGCGCAGGGCCTGGTCGGCGTGCGCGAGTGCCTTGGTGAAGTCGTGCCGTGCCGCGGCGAGCGCGGCCAGGCCGGCGTAGGCGGTGTCGTTGTCCTCGGGCGCCACCTTCAGCGACCGGTCGAGCACCCCTTGGGCCTTGGGGTAGTAGGACGAGTCCGCGGTGGTCCGGGCGCGTTCCACGTACGCCAGCCCGAGCGCCGCCCAGCCGCGGGCGTCGTTGGGCTGCTCGCGCAGATGGCGCTGCAACCGGCCGATGCTCGCGCTGAGCGTCGACGCGGAGACCTGCTCCACGGACCCGGTCACGGCCGTGTTCTGCGACGCGGGGGCGTCGTCGCGGGGCTTGATGGCGGCGGCCAGCGTCAGCCCGGCCACCATCGCGAGGATGAGGCCGCCCGTCAGCAGGCGCGCCAGGGCGAGACGAGTCATGGGGGAGGTCCTCCGGACGGCCGGGCCGCGCACGGGGCACGCGGCCCGGCCGCCGTTCTCTCGGATCGGATCGGGATGCCGTGGACGGGGGTTGTCAGCCCGCCATGCCGCGGCGGCGCCACCACAGCAGCCCGCCGCCGGTGACGAAGGCCGCGCCCGCGCCGATCGCCAGCAGCGGGATCGCCGGCGAGCCGCCGTCCTCATCGGCCGGCGAATTGTTCGCCACGTTCCCGCCGTTGATCATCGTGGCGCCGGCGGGCTTGGCCTTGCCGCCGCCCCCGGAGCCGCTGCCGGCACCGCTCATCGGCTTGCCGCCGCGGACGTCCGACCCGGAGGTCGGCAGCCCGACGTAGGGGAAGCTCTTCTCGAACGGCACGTCGTTGGCGTTGACGGCGTCCCCGAGGTCGTTCTTGTTGCCGACCAGCTCGCCCTCGGCGACCTGCAGCGTGATGTCGATGACGTCGTCCTGCAGGCGCCGCCCGTTCGGGTACCCGGCGTTGTCGCCCTCCAGCACGCCGAGCCGCTTGGGGTTCGGCGACGGCGGGATGGAGGTGTTCAGCCGCATCAGCTCGGCGGGACGCACGTTCGGCGGCTTGTTCAGGCCCGGCACGCCGGTCAGGAACACCTGCACCAGGTCGTTGCGCGGGGTCTTGGGCGCCGGGATGTTGTAGATCTGCTGGATCAGCTTCGGCACCTCGGGGTCGGTGACGTACTTGAGGAACTGCGCGTCGTGCCACGGGATGGACGCGTTGAACTTGTCCTTGTCCTTCAGCGGGATGACGACCTCGTTGACCAGCGGGTGGCCCAGGCGGGACACCTGGTGCCACTGCCCGGAGGCGCTCTGCCGGGACACCGAGGAGTAGATCCCCAGGATCGGCTGGCCGGGCTTGGTCAGCGCCTTGGTCGGCACCTGGAGGGCGATGGACTGCTCGTTGAAGCCGCGCAGCGAGTCGTTGCCGACCTCCTTGAGGTCGCCGCCGTACAGCAGGTCGAAGACCCGCAGGTCCAGCGCGAACGGCGCGTCCGACTGGCCGGCGAAGGTGGCGGTGCCGCTGGGCAGCGTCTTGATCGCCTGCTGCCGCAGCGCCCGGTAGTCGGGCATCGACGCCTTGCCCACGTTGGACGGCGCCACCGGCACGTCGCCGGCCAGCGTGCGGGTGCTGTGCACCGCGCCGCCGCGCCGCGAGATGAGCGTCAGGTCGTAGAACTGGCGGAAGTTGAGGTTGGGGTCGTCCAGGCTGCGGACGGGTCCCACGTTGTACAGGAAGGTGTTACGGTTCCGGTAGGTGTCCTTGAAGGTGTAACGGTAGGTGAACTCCGGCAGCGAGTCGCCGTCGTTGTCGACGTGGATCTCGTACCGGGCGTCGGTGGCGAACTTGAAGAAGTTGGGTCCGCCGGCGGGCTCCTCGAAGGGCCAGAAGTTGGCGATCAGCGTGGTCGTGTCGGGCTTGTCGGGGCTGACGAACGCGTACACGTCCACGTTGTCGTAGGGGGCCATGCCCGAGATCAGCGGCGCCTCGCGGTGGCTGGAGGCCGTGGCCGCTCCCGGTTGCAGCCCGGCGAGCCCGCTCGCGACGAGCGCCGCGCCGGCCGCCAGCATGGCCGCGCCGCGGAGCCGGGCGGGTAGGAGTAGTGACATCGCAGTGTCCTTTGCGCGGGTCGGCGGTGCCTTCGTCCGGCACCGCATCCGTCCCGCTTTCGGACCCGCCGCCCGTTACGGATGGGCGAGTGGCCGGATAGGGCCAACTTCCGAACTCGCCTCATCCAAACGCCGTCTCAGGACGGCTCAGTCGCAGCCCAGGGTCGCGGCGGCGTGCAGGAGGTCGGCCGCCAGCGCCGCGTCGCCCTCGGTGACGTGCGCGAACGTCTCGGGCCTGCGCCGGTTGGCCACCAGCCGGCAGAACTCCTCCGCGTCGGCCGTGACCGTGACGTCGGGACGTTCCGCACCCGGACCCGCGCCGGCGGGACCGGGCGCCATCGGGACGAGCCACTCGCCCTCGCCGGGCCCGGTCAGCCTGAGCCGCGCCGTGCGCCCGGGACGGGCACGGCCGGTGTCGCGCAGCGCCTGCGGCAGCATCGGGACGGCCATCTCGACGATCAGCCGCAGGTGCTCGCCCGGCGGCGGCTCGGCGGGACGGCCCACGGCCGCGCGGATGTCGTCGGCGTGCGTCCAGGTCTCGAACGTCCGCTGCACCAGGCCGGTGCGCGCCGGTGCGCGGACGACGCGGGGACCGGGAACGGCGAGGGCCGCCGGACGTTCCAGCAGGGTCGTGTCGGCGGACACGCCGCGCAGCACCGCCTCCGCCTGCGCGTGCCAGACGCCGCGCGGGCCGGGGTCGTGCGCCCGGGCGACGAGGCCGAGGTCGCCGGCGAACGCGGCGTCGTTGCGGTTGAGGTGGTCCACCAGTTGCCGCACGGAGTCGTACTTGGCGACGGGCGCGCGCCAGTCGTCGGTGGTCAGCGAGGCCAGCAGGTCGTCCATCCGGGCCACCTGGCGGGCGTAGGCGTCGGCGAGGCCGGGGGACAGGCCCATGGCGACGCCGGGCCTGCGCCTGCGGCGCGCGGCCGACAGCACTCCGGCGCGCAGCGAAGGGGGCGGGGCCGTCTCGGTGACCGCCGCGAGCAGCGCGGCGGTGCGGCGCATCCGGTCCGCCTCGGCGGCGCAGCCGGGGCAGGACGCGAGATGCTCGTCGATCCGGGCGGCCTCGTCGGGAGGGCACGCGTGCAGTGCCCAGGCGGCGAGAGCCCTGTCCACGTCAGGATGTCCTTCCTCGCTCAAGCCCGGCCTCCCTCCGAAGGTACGCTTCCGCCGACCGATTCACCAGTGGGTACGGCGACCCGGGGACGCCGTGACCGATGGCGCGGGCCGTCACGTGCTCAGCCCTTCGCGTTCGAGGTCCGAGGCGAGCCTGGCCAGGGCGCTGCGGATCCGGGACTTGGCCGTCCCCTCCGGGATGCCGAGCGTCACCGCCACCTCCCGGTAGGTCAGGCCGCGGTAGTAGGCCAGCTCCAGCACCTCGCGTAACGGGCCGGGCAGCGCGTGCAGGCCGCGGCGGACCCCTTGGGCCAGCTCGCCCTCGACGACCACCTCCTCGACCGTGGGATGCCCGTTGCCCTCCCGCTCCAGGTACGGCGGCGGCCGCCGGTGCCGGCTCTCCCTGCGCACCCAGTCGACCGCCCGGCGGTGCGCCAGCGTCGCCAGCCACGTGCGCAGCGAGCCCTTCGCCGGGTCGAACGACAGCGGCCGCTCCCAGAGCCCGACGAACACCTCCTGCGTCACGTCGCCGGCCGCCTCGGCGTCCGCCGTCACCCGCCGCGCCAGCCCGTACACCAGGGGTGCGAACAGGTCGTAGATCTCGGCCAGCGCCTCCTCGTCGCCCGCGGCGAGCCGGGCCCGCAGCTCCTCGTCGCGGGCGACCGCGGGTCCTGGCGAGTCCACCGGTACCACCACCCGTCCAGACCGAAGGTTCGCGCGCCGCGTCGGGCGGCGCCGCTTCATACTCTCCCGGATCTGGGGCGTTCGCGTAGCCGTCCCGGGCAGAAGAGATCGACATGGAAGCCGATGGTCACGGTGCGTCGTTCCGGCAGGACGATGGGTGGCGGTACGGGCGGCGCGGGCCGAACCCGGCCACGTTCCCGGGCCGCCGCCACGTCCCCTCGCGGAGGCGTGGCGGCGGCCCGGTGACGGCTCAGGAGTCCGCGGACGTCACCGGCAGGTAGATCCGCCCGCCGGACGCGGTGAACTCGGCGGCCTTCGCCCGCATCCCTTCCTCCAGCGCCTCGCGCTCGTCCAGGTCGCGCGCCGCCGCGTACGCGCGCACATCCTGCGTGATCTTCATGGCGCAGAAGTGCGGGCCGCACATCGAGCAGAAGTGCGCGGTCTTGGCGGGCTCGGCCGGCAGCGTCTCGTCATGGAACGAGCGGGCCGTCTCCGGGTCCAGCGCCAGGTTGAACTGGTCCTCCCAGCGGAACTCGAACCGGGCGTCCGACAGCGCGTCGTCCCACGCCTGAGCGCCCGGATGCCCCTTGGCCACGTCGGCGGCATGCGCGGCGATCTTGTATGCGATCATGCCGGCCTTGACGTCCTCCCGGTCCGGCAGCCCCAGATGCTCCTTGGGCGTGACGTAGCAGAGCATCGCGGTGCCGTGCCAGCCGATCATCGCGGCGCCGATCGCCGAGGTGATGTGGTCGTACCCGGGCGCGATGTCGGTGGTGAGCGGGCCGAGGGTGTAGAACGGCGCGCCGCCGCACAGCTCCTGTTGCAGGTCCACGTTCTCCTTGATCTTGTGCATCGGGACGTGGCCCGGGCCCTCGTTCATGACCTGGGTGCCGAACTCCGCCGCGATCGCGGTGAGCTCGCCCTGCGTGCGCAGCTCGGCGAACTGCGCCTCGTCGTTGGCGTCGGCGATGGAGCCGGGGCGCAGCCCGTCGCCCAGCGACCAGGTGATGTCGTAGGCGGCGAAGATCTCGCACAGCTCCCGGAAATGGGTGTAGAGGAAGTTCTCGCGGTGGTGGGCCAGGCACCAGGCCGCCATGATCGAACCGCCCCGGGACACGATCCCGGTCTTGCGCCGCGCGGTCAGCGGGATGTACCGCAGCAGCACGCCCGCGTGCACGGTCATGTAGTCCACGCCCTGCTCGGCCTGCTCGATCACGGTGTCCCGGAACACCTCGTAGGTCAGCTCGGCCGGGTCGCCGCCGACCTTCTCCACCGCCTGGTACAGCGGGACGGTGCCGACCGGCACCGGCGAGTTGCGCAGGATCCACTCGCGGGTGGTGTGGATGTCACGGCCGGTGGACAGGTCCATGACCGTGTCGGCGCCCCACCGTATCGCCCAGGTCAGCTTCTCCACCTCGTCCTCGATGGAGGACGCCACCGCCGAGTTGCCGATGTTGGCGTTCACCTTCACCAGGAAGTTCCGGCCGATCACCATCGGCTCGATCTCGGGGTGGTTGACGTTGGCGGGCAGCACCGCCCGGCCCGCGGCCAGCTCGGACCGCACGAACTCCGGCTCGACGCCCTCGCGCAGCGCCGCGAACTCCATCTCCGGGGTGATCTCGCCGCGCATCGCGTAGGCGCGCTGCGTCACCGCGCCGCCGGTCGCCTTGCGCGGTCTGCGTTCACGGAACCTCGCCTCGTTCCGCAACGGGTCACCCGATCGCCTGCCGTCGTCCTCGGGACGGACGGCCCGGCCCTCGTACTCGGCGGTGTCGCCGCGCTCGGCGATCCACGCCTCACGCAGCGGCGGCAGCCCGCGCCGCACGTCGGCCTCGTACGAGGGGTCGGTGTACGGGCCGGAGGTGTCGTACAGCACCACCGCGCCCCCGTTGCTCAGCGGCACCTCCCGCATGGGCACCCGCAGATCGTCCCGCGAGCCGGGAAGGTACGTCTTTCGGGCGTGCTGAACAGAGCCGTGCTCGGTCATCACTGGATCTCTCCCTACGCCGGCATTACCCGGTCAGGTTCCAGCGGTCAGCGGCCGTCTCAGCCGCTATCTCAGCCCGGTTCGCCGGGCCCCCGCGATCTTCGTCTCGACCGTAACCCGGCGGCCGCCCCGCCGTCCACACCCGATCATGGACGCCGCCGCGGCCTACCGCCCGTTCCCGCCCAGCAGGTAGAGCAGCGCGGCGAGGCTGGAGGAGGAGCCGATCTCGCCACGGGCCGCCAGCGCGGGCACGGAGGCGAGCGGCACCCACTCAATCCGTTCCGCCTCCACGTCGGTCGGATCCCCGACGCGCTCCGCGCCGTCGGCCGCGTACAGGTGGTGCACCCCGTCGTGCAGGCCGGGCGAGGCCGGGACGTCGAACAGGTGCCGCAGCGGGCCGGGACGCCAGCCCGTCTCCTCCAGCAGCTCACGCGCCGCGGAGTGCTCGGGCTCCTCGCCCTCCTCGACCCGGCCGCCGGGGATCTCCCACCCCCACCGGCCCGTGATGAAGCGGTGCCGCCAGATGAGCAGCGCCCTCCCCTCGCCGTCCAGCGCGACCACTCCGGCGGCGTCGCGGACCCGCACCAGATGGTGGTCGAACCGGCGCCCGTCGGGCAGTTCCACGTCGGCCAGGCACAGGTTCATCCAGGGGCTGCGATAGACGCAGGTCTCCCCGTGCAACGTCCATCGCATGCACCGCAGGCTACCCCGGGCATCACCGGACCCTGACGGTAGGGTCAAGGGCATTGGGGGACAGGGGAGGCGAACGCGTCAGTGAGTCCTGATGTCGGAGGGCCGCCGGAGCCGGGCCGCGAGCAGCGGACCGCGCCGCTGGCCGAGTACGTGTCGGGCCGGATCTGGACGGTTCCGAACGTCCTGAGCTTCGCGCGGCTGTTCGGCGTCCCGCTGTTCCTGTGGCTGGTGCTGATCGAGGCCGACTGGTGGGCGCTGGGCGTGCTGGTGTTCGCCGGCCTCTCCGACTGGCTCGACGGCAAGCTCGCCCGGATGCTGGACCAGACCAGCAGGCTCGGCGTGGTCCTGGACCCGGCCGCCGACCGGCTCTACATCCTGGCCACGCTGATCGGGCTCACCGTCCGCGACATCATCCCCCTCTGGCTGGTGCTCGTGCTGGTGGGCCGGGAGGTGGCGATCGTCCCGATCGCCCCGATCATCCGCCGGCTCGGCTACTCGGGGACGCTGCCGGTGCACTTCGCCGGCAAGGCCGCCACGCTGTGCCTGCTGTACGCGTTCCCGCTGCTGCTGCTGGGCGACCACGACGGCGGTGTGGCCACGGCCGCCAAGGTGATCGGCTGGTCCTTCGCGGTCTGGGGGACGGTCCTGTACTGGTGGGCGGCCCTCCTCTACTGGGAGCAGACCAGGCGGCTGTGGACGGCCGACCGCGCCGCGTCCCCCGGGCCGCCGGGCCCGGCGGAGGCCGGCCCGGCAGGCGATCAGAAGGGAGCGGAGACCCCCAGATGAAGGCCGTCGTGATGGCGGGCGGGGAGGGGACGCGGCTGCGTCCGATGACCGCCAACCAGCCCAAGCCCCTGCTCCCCCTCGTCAACCGGCCGATCATGGAGCATGTGCTGCGGCTGCTCAAGCGGCACGGGTTCACCGAGACGGTGGTGACCGTCCAGTTCCTGGCGGCGCTGATCCGCAACTACTTCGCCGACGGCGAGGAGCTCGGCATGGCGCTCAGCTACGCCACCGAGGAGGTCCCGCTGGGCACGGCGGGCAGCGTGCGCAACGCGGCGGAGGCGCTGCGCGACGACCGCTTCCTGGTGATCTCGGGGGACGCGCTCACCGACATCGACCTCACCGACATGGTGCGGTTCCACGAGGAGAACGGCGCGCTGGTCACGATCGGGCTCAAGCGGGTGCCCAACCCCCTGGAGTTCGGGATCATCATCGTCGACGAACGGGGCCGCGTCCGGCGGTTCCTGGAGAAGCCCACCTGGGGGCAGGTGTTCTCGGACACCGTCAACACCGGCATCTACGTCATGGAGCCGGAGGTGCTCGGCCGTGTCGCCGAGGGCACGCCGGTGGACTGGTCCGGCGACGTGTTCCCCGGCCTGCTGGCCGAGGGCGCCCCGCTGTACGGGTACGTCGCCGACTGCTACTGGGAGGACGTCGGCACCCACGCCAGCTACATGAAGGCACAGGCCGACATGCTCTCCGGCCTCGTCGACGTCGACCTGCACGGCTTCGAGCTGTCACCGGGCGTGTGGGTGGGGGAGGGCGCCGAGGTCGACGCCGAGGCCGTCCTCAAGGGCCCCCTGTACGTCGGGGACTACGCCAAGGTCGAGCCAGGGGTGGAGCTGCGCGAGTTCACCGTGCTGGGCAGCAACGTGGTGGTGAAGGAGGGCGCGTTCCTGCACCGCGCCGTCGTCCACGACAACGTGTTCATCGCGCCGTCCACCAACCTGCGCGGCTGCGTGATCGGCAAGAACACCGACATCATGACCGGCGCGCGGGTCGAGGAGGGCGCGATCGTCGGCGACGAGTGCGTGATCGAGGCCGAGGCGTACGTGTCCAGCCAGGTCAAGGTGTACCCGTTCAAGACCGTCGAGGCCGGCGCGGTGGTCAACACCAGCGTGATCTGGGAGTCGCGGGGGCAGCGCACCCTGTTCGGGCCGCGCGGGGTGTCCGGGCTGATCAACGTGGAGATCACTCCCGAGCTGGCGGTCCGGCTGGCCAGCGCGTACGCCACCACGCTGCGCAAGGGCGCCGCCGTGGTGACCGGCTGCGACGCCTCGCGCGCCGCCCGCACCCTCAAGCGCGCGATGATCAGCGCGCTGACCTCCACCGCGATCGACGTCCAGGACCTTGAGGCGTGCGCGCTGCCGATGGCCAGGTTCGAGACGGCGCGGGAGGACTGCGTCGGCGGCGTCTACATCCGCACCACGCCCGGCGACTCGCAGAGCGTCGACATCATGTTCCTGGACGCCGGCGGCGCCGACCTGTCCCTGGCGGCGCAGCGCAAGCTGGAGCGGGTGTTCGGGCGGCAGGAGTACCGGCGGGCGTTCCCCGGCGAGATCGCCGAGCTGACCTATCCGGCCAGGACCATCGAGACCTACACCCGCGACCTGCTGCGCCGGGTCGACATGAGCGGGGTCCGCGAGGCCGGGCTGAAGATCGTGCTGGACTGCGCGGGCGGGACGGCGTCGCTGGTGCTGCCGACGCTGCTGGGCAAGGTCGGGGTGGAGGTGCTCACCCGCAACAACCGGCTGGACGAGGCCAACCCGACCGAGACGCTGGCCGAGCGGATGCGCGACCTCCAGCGGCTGGGGGAACTGGTGTCGTCCTCACGGGCCGCGTTCGGGGTCAGGTTCGACCCGGTCGGGGAGCGGATCTCGCTGGTGAACGAGAACGGCGAGCTGATCGGCGACGACCGGGCGCTGCTGGTGATGCTGGACCTGGTCGCGGCCGAGCGGCGCGGCGGCCGGGTCGCGCTGCCGGTGACCACGACCCGGGTGGCCGAGCAGGTCTGCCGGTTCCACGGCGTGCAGGTGGAGTGGACCTCCACGTCCCAGGACGTGCTCACCAAGGCGGCCGCCCGCCCGGACGTGGTGTTCGCGGGCGACGGCCGGGGCGGCTTCCTGATGCCCGAGTTCAGCGCGACCGTGGACGGGATCGCCGCGTTCGTGCGCCTGGTCGGCCTGGTCGCCAGGACCCGGCTGACGCTCTCGCAGATCGACCGCCGCATCCCCGAGGCGCACCTGCTGCGGCGCTCGGTCCCGACGGCGTGGGCGGCCAAGGGCGGCGTGATGCGCCACGTGGTGGAGGCGGCGGGCGGCCGGGCCATCGACACCACCGACGGCGTGCGGGTGACGGAGGGCGACGGGCGCTGGGTGCTCGTCCTGCCCGACCCGGCGGAGGCCGTCACCCATCTGTGGGCCGAGGGGCCGGACGACGACGCCGCGCAGGAGGTCCTGGAGGAGTGGGCCGCGGTCGTCGAGCGCGCCGGCTCCTAGGGTCAGCCGTCCCAGGTGTCCTCCGGTGAGGAGCGGGCGAGGCGGGCGAGCGTGTCCAGCGCGTCGGCGAGCACGCCGGGCGGGGGTGAGGCCAGGCCGATGCGCACCGCGCCGGGCGTCCGGCCGTCGCCCCGCGGGCCCGGTCCGACCATGAACGCGGCGCCCGGCGTGACCGCGATGCCGTGCCGGGCCGCGGCCGCGACGAACGTCTCGGCGCGCCACGGAGCCGGCAGCTCCCACCAGCAGTAATACGAGCACGGCGCGGCGCGGACGGCGTCCCGCGGCAGCCGCGCGGCGGCGATCCGCCGCCTGGCCAGCGCGTCCTCACGCTTGGCCTGGGCGACCGCCTCGGCGCTGCCGTCGGTGAGCCAGCCGGTGGCCGCCTCCAGGGCGTACCCGGTGGGCGTCCATGCTCCCGAGCGCAGCGCCGTGGCGACCCGGTCGGCCAGGTGCGGGGGCGGGACGGCGAAGCCGATGGTCAGTCCGGGCGACAGGCGCTTGGAGAGGCCGTCGATGAAGATCGTCCGGTCGGGGGCGGTGGCGGCGAGGGGCGGTGGCGCGTCCGCGTGCAGGAACGCCCAGGTCGCGTCCTCGATCGCGGTCAGGCCGAGGTCGTCCAGGACGGCGGCGAGCGCGGCACGGCGCCCCTGCGGCATCGTCGTCCCGTACGGGTTGTGCAGGGTCGGCTGGACGTACACCGCCTGGAACGGGGCACGGCGGTGGGCCTCGGCGAGCGCTTCGGGCCGGAGCCCGTCCCGGTCGGTGGCCACGGGCACGAGCGTGACCCCCAGGCGCGCCGCGATCGCCTTCACGACCGGATAGGTGACCTCCTCCACGGCGAGCCGGCCTCCGGTGGGCACGAGGGCGGACACCGCCCCAGCGATGGCCTGGCGGGCGTTTCCGGAGAACAGGACGCGTTCGGGATCGACACGTCCCGGCAGGAAACCTGCCGCAGCGGCGCGGGCGACGGGAGTGCCCGAGGGACCGATGGGACGCAGCGCCGCGTCCAGGACGTCCGGCCGCAGCAACCGGGCCAACCCGGCGGCGAGTCGCTCCGCCTGGCCGTCCACCACCGGATAGTTGAACTCCAGATCCACCCTGGCCGTGGACGGCTCGACCAGGGCGGGGCCTGAGGCGGCCCCGGGGGCGGCGGCGCGGACGAACGTCCCCCGCCCCACCTCGCCGACCACGAGACCACGCTTGGCCAGCTCCCCGTAGACCCTGGTCGCGGTCGAGTTGGCGATGCCGTGGCGGCGCGCGAACGCTCGTTGCGGAGGCAGCCGCTGCCCGGGACGCAGGCGTCCCGCCGCGATGTCGGCCGCGACCGCGTCGGCCACCCGCCGGAAGTCGTCCATTGCCCTCACGACCTCCAAATTGCACCGAGAACAATCCCTAGTATTGCACCGAGCCACCACGATGCCTAACGTGGTACGCGACAACATCGACCACGGGGGGTCCATTGGTCTCCACGACCGCGCTGGCCGGGATCGCCCTCGTCGGGCTGGGGCTCGTCCTCACCCCGGGACCCAACATGATCTACCTGGTGTCCCGGTCGGTGACCCAGGGCCGCATGGCGGGCCTGATCTCCCTCGGCGGGGTGGCGGCCGGCTTCCTGGTGTACGTGACCGCCGCGGCCGCCGGGCTGACCGCGATCTTCGCGCTGGTCCCCGCGGTCTACACCGTGATCAAGCTGGCCGGTGCCGGCTACCTGCTCTGGCTGGCCTGGCAGGCGCTGCGCCCCGGAGGCAACGCGGGGTTCGCGCCCCGCGACCTGCCCGCCGACCCGCCGCGCCGGCTGTTCACGATGGGGTTGGTCACCAACCTGCTCAACCCCAAGATCGCCGTGTTGTACGTCTCACTGCTGCCCCAGTTCACCGACCCCGACCGCGGCAGCGTCGCCGTGCAGAGCCTGCTGCTCGGCCTCACCCAGATCAGCGTCGCGATCACGGTCAACGGCCTCATCGTCCTCGGCGCGGGCTCGATCGCGGCGTTCCTGGCCCGGCGGCCGGTCTGGCAGCGCGTCCAGCGCTACCTGATGGGATCGGTCCTGGCGGGGATGGCGCTGCATCTCGGGCTCGACCGTTCGCGCGCCACGGCCACGACGGGTCCGTGATCCGAGTAGGCTGCTTCCTTTACGGGGTTACGCGCGGCGCCGCCGGGCGGGGATGGGACCCGCGTGCGCGCGGCGTCGTAGACCTGCGATCATTGACGGCGGTAGCTTGGGGGCAGCCGGGCGCGTCGTTTCAGTTGACCCCTCGGGCCCGACCCGCGTAAGTTGCGGCAACCGTCGTGTAGGCAGGCGGCGGGTCGGACCGTGGTCGGGGGACGGTCCCCGGCGTGGGTTGGTTACAGGATGCGCGTGGCGCAGGACGGGCTCCGCGGCAGCGGGGAACGTCCGGTGGCACGCCGATGGTAGGAGGCCGAGCCGATCGATGCCGAGCGTCTACTGCACGCAGTGCGGTCACGCCAACCCGGATGATGCCCGCTTCTGCTCCAACTGCGGCACCCCGCTGACGCGGGGCGCCCCCGCGCCCACGCCCTACCGGGAGTCGCCCGGCGAGTCCACCTCGACCATCTCCATCGGCGGCCTGGAGGCCCTGGACGTCGACCAGGGCGAGGAGGTCGGCGCCGACCAGGTCGCCGTCGAGGCGCTGCCCCCCGGCACCGCCCTGCTGGTGGTCAAGCGCGGCCCCAACGCCGGCAGCCGCTTCCTGCTCGACCGCGACCGGATCTCGGTCGGCCGGCACCCCGAAAGCCACATCTTCCTCGACGACGTCACCGTCTCCCGCCACCACGCGGAGTTCGCCCGCGAAGGCGGCGGTTTCTCCGTCCGCGACGTGGGCAGCCTCAACGGCACCTACGTCAACCGCCAGCGCATCGACCAGGCCGGCCTGTCCGGCGGCGACGAGGTGCAGATCGGCAAGTTCCGCCTGGTCTTCCTGACCAACCCGCAGCACCATCACTAGCCGCCGCACAAGCCCACCAAGCGCGCCACACCAACGGCGCGCAACACAAGCGCAGGCCACGGGGACGCAACGAGGGGAGGCATCATGACCGAGCGCAGCGAGGGCGTGATGCCTCCTGCTTTTGCCGGGGGGTCTGGGGGGTGGTCCCTCCAGATGGGGCAGGGCATCTTGACCGAGCGCAGCGAGGGCGTGATGCCTCCTGCTTGTGCCGGGGGGCCGCCCCCTCGGACAGGCCGGGGGATTGCAGCCCGTACCCTCGCATGGGCGGGGCGGTCATGAACGCGCGGGCGGCAGCGGCCCTGATGACCATCGGGGATGTCCTGGCACTGCTCAAGCCCGACTTCCCGGACATCACCATCTCCAAGATCCGGTTCCTGGAGTCCGAGGGCCTGATCGAGCCGCAGCGCAGCCCGTCCGGCTACCGCAAGTTCAGCGACGCCGACGTGGACCGGCTCCGCTACATCCTCACCTGCCAGCGCGACCACTACCTGCCGCTGCGGGTCATCCGGCAGCATCTGCAGGCCCTCGACCGAGGCGAGCCCGTCCCTCCGCCCGGCTCACGGCCCGCGTCCCAGAACGGGAACGGGAACGGGACCCGGCGCCCGCGCACGCTGGTCGCGGCCGACACCACCGCCGAAGAGCCCGCCCCGGTCCGGCTCACCCGCCGCCAGCTGCTGGACGGCGCGGGGATCGACGCCGAATTGCTGGGTAGTCTGGAGGAGTACGGCCTGGTGCGCCGCACGGGCGGGAACAACGGCCACTACGAGGGTGAGGCCCTCACCGTGGCGCGAACCGCCGCCGCGTTGGGCGAGTTCGGTTTCGAGGTCCGTCACCTGCGCGCGCTGAAGGCCGCCGCCGACCGCCAGGTCGGGCTGATCGACCAGGTCGTGGCGCCGCAGTTGCGCCGCCGTAGCCCTGGCGCGCACGAGGAGGCCGCGCGGACCGCGAGGGAGATCGCCGCGCTGGCCGTGCGGCTCCACGCCGCCCTGGTCTCCGCCGGGCTGCGGGAAAGCCTCGACCCCTGATGTCGGGGTCTGGGAGGTATTTCCAGGACCGTCGCCTCGACGTGTGGTCCGACCCTGGGTGTACGTTGGCTACAGGGTTCGGTCAGGGCCGCAAGGGTTGGATCAAAGGTCCGGGCACGGTGATCGAGACAGCGAGGACCAGCAGGGAGCCGCAGTGAAGCAGATGGAGGTCGTCGGCGTCCGGGTCGAGATGCCCTCCAATCAGCCGATCGTCCTGTTGAAGGAGACGGAGGGTGACCGTTACCTCCCGATCTGGATCGGGGCGGTCGAGGCGACCGCGATCGCCTTCGCCCAGCAGGGGGTGCTGCCGGCCCGCCCGCTCACCCACGACCTGTTCAGGGACGTGCTGGAGGCGCTGAGCGTCCAACTGCGCACCGTCAACATCACGGCGCTGCGCGAGGGCATCTTCTACGCAGACCTGATCTTCTCCAACGGCGTGGAGGTGAGCGCCCGCCCGTCCGACTCGATCGCGCTGGCGCTGCGCACCGGCGCCACGATCTTCGCGAGCGAGGACGTGCTGGAGGAGGCCGGGGTTGCGATCCCGGACGAGCAGGAGGACGAGGTCGAGAAGTTCCGGGAGTTCCTGGACACGATCTCCCCGGAGGACTTCGGCCGCGCCGGCTGACGCCACCTCTACCCCCCGGCGCCCGAATCGGGTCGGCCGAATCGGTCAATCCGGTACTCTAGGTCGAGAACGGCGAGAGTTGCGCCGCGTGATCGGGGGTACGGGTCCAAGTGGCGGGCAGGCGCGCAGTTTGCCCACGTGAAGCCGGTTCATCCGGGCATGCGACGCGCCGACCGTGAACGTTGACCCGACCCTGACCGGCACCTACCGTGCTGGTGGAACACCCGTGGACTCGTTCGTCAAACCCCCTTGACGAGGCACCGCGGGCTGATAGAAGCCGGAGGTCCGCGTGGCGGTGAGCAGCGGCGAGGGCAAGGCGACCCCCGATAGGCACGTGGCGTCTCGGCGCGCCGGAGAGCAGGGACTGCTCTTCGACACCGAGGTGTCGGCGCCGCCCGAGGACGTGGGCTACCGCGGCCCGACGGCCTGCGCCGCCGCGGGGATCACCTACCGGCAGCTGGACTACTGGGCCCGTACCAAGCTGGTGGAGCCCAGCGTGCGCTCCGCCCAGGGCTCGGGCAGCCAGCGCCTCTACAGCTTCCGCGACATCCTGGTGCTGAAGGTCGTGAAGCGGCTGCTCGACACCGGGGTTTCGCTCCAGCAGATCCGTACCGCGGTGACGCACCTGCGCGACCGGGGCGTCCGCGACCTCGCCCAGATCACCCTCATGAGCGACGGCGTGAGCGTCTACGAGTGCACCTCGCCCGACGAGGTGGTCGACCTCCTCCAAGGCGGCCAGGGCGTCTTCGGCATAGCCTTGGGCCGTGTCTGGCAGGAGGTGGAGGGCAGCCTCGCCGAGCTCCCCGCCGAACGCGCGGCGAGCGACCTGGACGCACCCGGCGACCACCCCCACGACGAACTGGCCCACCGCCGCCGAGCCAGGAAAACCGGATAGACCCCCAACCCCCGATCAAACGTCCCCCCAGAGAGCCGCCGGGGGCCGGTGGCCCCGCTCCGGGGGGTGTGGGGGGTCGCCCCCCACATATGTCACAGCCCCCACAGTTAAACAGCTTCTTTGCGTTGCAAGTACGCGAAGGCCGCCCAGCCTGGTAGCACCGGGAGCCAGAAGGTGAGCAGGCGGTAGAGCAGCACCGCCGAAGTCGCGGCCTCCGCCGTCAAACCGGAGATCGTCAGTGCCACCGTGAGGGCGGTTTCGACGGCGCCGAGGCCGCCCGGGGTGGGGGCGGCCGAGCCGAGGGCGTTGGCGGTGAGGAAGACCACCACGATCGAGGTCCAGGGCAGGGAGCCGCCGAAGGCCCGGATCGAGGCGTCGAGGCACAGGACGAAGCCGGCGGTGAGCAGCAGGGTGCCGCCCACTCCGGTGATGATCTTCTTGGGGGACTGGAGGACGTCGATGAGGCGGGGCACGACGCCGGAGAACATGCTTTTGAGGCGTCCGGCGACGACCCGGCGCACCTTGGGGATGGTGAGGGCGATGGAGGCGAGCACGGCGGCGGCCAGCAGGACGATCACGATGGTGCGGGACGGGGCGAGGTCGCGGGTGGCGTTGGCGGCGGACCCGGTGATGAACCCGAAGATCACCAGGAGCAGGACGTGCATGGCGAGGCCCATGAGCTGGGACGCGCCGACGCTGGCGACGGCGGGGCCCGGCCGTACCCCTGAGCGTTGCAGGTAGCGGGTGTTGAGGGCGACACCGCCGACGGCGGCGGGCGCGACCAGCCGGACGAACGAGGCGGCGAGCTGGACGAGGACGGTGCGGCCCAGCGGCAGCCGTTCGGGGACGAATCCCATCAGCATGAACGCGGCGGCGAGGTAGGTCAGGGCGGCGGCGCCGAGTGCCAGGCCGGCCCACCACCATTCGGCTCCGGCGACGAGCCGGACCGGGTCGACGCTGCTCAGCTGGGGGACGACGATGTAGGCGGCGGCGGTCAGCGCGACGATGCTGACGATCGTGCGGAGCCTGAACCGTTCGAGCCGGACGGGCGGTGCCTCGTCGCTTTCCGGTTTGAGCTGGACGATCTGCTCGCGGATGCGGGTGAGCAGTTCCCGGTCGTGGCGCAGGGCGGTGCGGGTGCGGCGGGACAGCGCGGCCCTTTGCAGCAGCGGCACCGCCGCCGCCAGGGCCTGTTCGCCGAGCACGCCGACGGCGGTGCGGACCGCGCGTTCGGGCCCGACGCGCAGCGCCAGTGTGGTGAGCAGTTGCGCCAGGTCGAGCCGCAGCGCCAGGTCACCGGCGGCGATCTCGCCGGTGCCCAGGTCGGTCAGGTAGGCGCGGCCCTCGTCGGACACCAGGATGGCGCCGCCTTCGAGCCGGCGGTGTGCGAGCCGGGCCGACTGGAGCCGCCGCAGCTGTTCCCAGATGTCGGTCAGCAGCGCGTCGGTGAGGTCTTCGTCGGGGATCTCGTCGAGCCGGGGGCCGGGCACGTACTCGTAGGCCATCAGCGCGGCCTCGGTGCCGACCTCGCAGGTTCCGACGAGGCGGGGTGTGCGGGCGCCGGCCGCGTCGATGGCGTACGCCATCAGCGACTCCTGCTCCAGCGAGCGGCGCAGCGACCGGACGGGGCGCCGTTGCGCGGGCTCGCGGAGCCGGACGGCCCGCCACAGCCGGTACAGGAGCCCGGCGGTCTGGAGGTCGCGGTCCAGGACGCCGACCTCCAGCTGCCATTCGCCGCGCGGCAGCGCCGTCCCCGAGGTGCCGGTGGGCACGGCCTCGGGCGCGTGCGCGATCCGGACACGGTAGCGGCGGGTCTCGTCGTCCTCTCCGGGGAGGCGGCGGGCTTGGGCCGTGCGCAGCCCCAGCCGTTCCAGCGCGGTCACCACGGCCCGGCCGGACGGCCTGGGGTTGGGGGTGCCGACCGCGTAGAGCGTGCCGTGGCCGATGGCGTGGCCGAGGAAGAACGTGGCGGCCAGCGCGGCGACCGAGGCGTAGCCGGCGGTCAGCCCGGTGAGCGCCGCCAGCCCGATCATCGTCCAGGTGACGGCCATCCACCGTTTGCGGCCCGCCATCCCCACCGCGCTGATGAAGGCGATCACCGGCGCGATGTCGGTGTGCACCGGGGCGGTGTCGGTGCCGCCCCAGATCAGCGAGTCCAGCACCCCGCCGGGCGCCGAGGAGATCACCATGTCGTCCAGCAGGACCGTGAGGGTGAAGGTGATCACGGCGGCCAGCAGCGCGATCGCGACCCGCGTCCCTTCCTTGCGGAACAGCCGTTCCACCGCGAACGCCACGGGAACCGCCAGCACCCCGAAGCTGGAGACCAGGGTGGCGAGGGTGAGCAGGGGCCTGGGGGCGTGCGCGGTGCCCTGGGTGATGTCGGTCTGCAGCCCGTGCGTGGCCTGCGGGGCGAACGAGACCAGCAGCATGACGGCCAGCAGCCCCGCCACCGATGCGGCGAACCGGATGGCGTCGGAGGGTCGGCGGATCCGGTCGGGGCTGGGCGGCTCGTCGACGGGCACGGCGCCGGGGGCGGCCTGGACCGGTCGCACCGTGTCCTGGCCGTGGTCGTGCTCGTCTTCGTGGGCCCGCGTCAACGCCCCACCGCCGTCCGCACCCGTCACTGTGATCAGCGTCCCAGACCCGGCGGCGCGCCGTCGAGCGCGGCGCCCGCCCGCGCGTTCAAGGTGACGTCCAAGGTGATGTGTACCCTTCTGGCCCGCGTGCCCGGGGCGGCGCGGGGACTCTTCGCCCGCCGGTCCCCGTCCGCGGCGGCCTGTGCTCCCCCGTCCCTGGCGTCCCCTCGGCCCCGTGAGATGTGGGTATCGTACTGGGCCGTACGCGGAGGGGCTCAACGCCTGGGAGCCGGCGAACGGTTCCGCTCGGGAACGTCCGGCGTGCGAGGTGCCTCGCCCCGTGGTGATCGGGCCGGCGGCGGGGTTGGATAGAGTGCTGCGAAGGAACAGCCGTCGACCCTGTGCGGGAGAGATCCCACGCCGCCGGCGTGGGGCGCCGAAGGGGCAACCTCCCCGGAACCTCTCAGGCAAAAGGACCGCTCGGGCGAGGCACCTCTGGAAAGCAGGCACCGTTCCCCGATTTCGGGGTACGGGGTCTCACCGAAGGGGAAATCCCGCACCGCCGGGAGGGCGCACCTCGCGGACGGGACGGGCGAATCTCTCAGGTGCCGATGACAGAGGGGGAGACCGGCCGCCGGCCTCGTGGTGCCGTCCGGGATTCGTCCCCGGGAGGCCCCGCGGTGACGGCGGTGGCCCTGAGCGACCTCAGCAGCCAGGAGGCTCCCCAGATGACCGCCCAGTACTTCGCCCCTGTGGCGTCGCCGCAGCATCCACGATCGGCGTTCGCCGACCGGCACATCGGGCCCGCGCCGGACGAGACCGCCCGGATGCTGGCGGCCATCGGCTATTCCGGCGCCGAGGCCCTGATCGACGACGCGGTGCCCGCCGCGATCCGCACCGCGCGCCCGCTGAACCTGCCGCCCGCGCTGAGCGAGAGCGCCGCGCTGGACCGGCTGCGCGAGCTGGCGTCCCGCAACACCGTGCTGACCTCGATGATCGGCCTGGGCTACCACGGCACGATCACCCCGGGCGTGATCCTGCGCAACGTGCTGGAGAACCCCGGCTGGTACACCGCGTACACCCCGTACCAGCCGGAGATCTCGCAGGGCAGGCTGGAGGCGCTGCTGAACTTCCAGACCGTGGTGAGCGACCTGACGGGCCTGCCGATCGCCAACGCCTCCATGCTGGACGAGGGCACCGCCGCGGCCGAGGCGATGGCCCTGGCGCACCGGGTGTCCAGGCGGGCGTCCAAGAACGCCGCGGAGGGGGCGTTCCTGGTGGACGCCGACGCGCTGCCGCAGACCATCGAGGTCGTGCGGACCCGCGCCGTCCCGCTGGGCATCGAGGTGGTGACCGCCGACCTGAGCGGGGGACTGCCCGACGGCGACTTCTTCGGCGTGCTCGTGCAGTACCCGGGCGCGTCCGGCGCCGTGCGCGACCTGGAGCCGGTCAGCGCGCAGGCGCACGAGCGCGGGGCCCAGGTCGTCGTCGCCGCGGACCTGCTGGCGCTCACGCTGCTGCGGCCGCCGGGGGAGTGGGGCGCCGACATCGTGGTGGGCTCGGCGCAGCGGTTCGGCGTCCCGTACGGGTTCGGCGGCCCCCACGCCGGTTACATGGCGGTGCGGGAGGGCATCCAGCGCCAGCTGCCGGGCAGGCTGGTCGGCGTGTCGGTGGACGCGGACGGCGCCCCGGCGTACCGGCTGGCGCTTCAGACCCGTGAGCAGCACATCCGCAGGGAGAAGGCCACCAGCAACATCTGCACGGCGCAGGTGCTGCTGGCGGTGATGGCGGCCATGTACGCGGTCTACCACGGCCCGGAGGGCCTGGCCGCGATCGCGCAGCGCGTCCACCGGCACGCCCAGGCCCTGGCCGCCGGGCTGCGGCGGGCGCCGGACGTCGAGATCGTCCACGACCGCTTCTTCGACACGGTCCTGGCACGGGTGCCGGGCCGTGCCGCCGGGATAATCCAGCGTGCCCGCGACCTGGGCATCAACCTGCGTCCCGTGGACGCCGACCATGTCGCGATCGCCTGCGACGAGACGACCACCGCGGACCACCTCACCGCCGTAGGGAGCGCGTTCGGCCTGGACGGGCCGGTGCCCGCCGAGGCCGAGGGGGACGGGTTCGGCGCGCTGCGGCGCGAGAGCCCCTACCTCACCCACCCGGTGTTCCACGCGCACCGCTCCGAGACCGCCATGCTGCGCTACCTGCGCAGACTCCAGGACAAGGACATCGCGCTCGACCGGTCGATGATCCCGCTCGGCTCCTGCACGATGAAGCTGAACGCGACCGCCGAGATGGAGCCGATCACCTGGCCGGAGTTCGCGAACCTTCACCCGTTCGCGCCGCTCGACCAGGCCCGCGGCTACCTGGAGCTGATCGGCGAGCTGGAGGACCGGCTGGCGGAGATCACCGGGTACGCGAAGGTGTCGGTGCAGCCGAACGCCGGGTCGCAGGGCGAGCTGGCCGGGCTGCTGGCCATCCGCGGCTACCACGCCTCCCGCGGCGAGGAGCACCGGACCGTGTGCCTGATCCCGTCCTCGGCCCACGGCACCAACGCCGCCAGCGCCGTGATGGCCGGGATGAGGGTGGTGGTCGTCGCGTGCGACGACGGCGGCAACATCGACCTGGACGACCTGCACGCCAAGATCGCCGAGCATGGCGCGAGGCTGGCCGCGATCATGGTGACCTATCCGTCCACCCACGGCGTGTTCGAGGAGACGATCACCCAGGTGTGCGAGGCCGTGCACGAGGCGGGCGGCCAGGTCTACGTGGACGGCGCGAACCTCAACGCGCTGGTCGGGCTGGCCCGTCCCGGCGAGTTCGGGTCGGACGTCTCGCACCTCAACCTGCACAAGACCTTCTGCATCCCGCACGGCGGCGGCGGTCCCGGCGTCGGGCCGATCGGCGTCCGCGAGCACCTGGCGCCGTTCCTGCCCACCCACCCGCTCCGTCCCGAGGCGGGCCCGGGGGAGACCGCCGGGAACGGCGTGGGACCCGTCTCCGCGGCGCCGTGGGGTTCGGCGGGCATCCTGCCGATCTCCTGGGCGTACATCGCGATGATGGGCCCGGACGGGCTGCGCGCCGCCACCGAGGGCGCGATCATCGCGGCGAACTACGTGGCGACCCGGCTCGCCCCGCACTACCCGATCCTCTACACCGGCCGGAACGGCCTGGTCGCGCACGAGTGCATCGCCGATCTCCGCAAGATCACCAAGGAGACCGGGATCACGGCGGAGGACGTGGCCAAGCGTCTGATCGACTACGGCTTCCACGCGCCGACCCTGTCGTTCCCGGTGGCCGGCACCCTGATGATCGAGCCGACCGAGAGCGAGGACCTGGCCGAGCTCGACCGGTTCTGCGACGCGATGATCGAGATCCGCCGTGAGATCCAGCGGGTCGCCGACGGCGGCTACGACCGCGACGACAACCCGCTGAAGAACGCCCCGCACACCGCGGAGTGCCTGGTCACCGAGGAGTGGAAGCACCCCTACAGCCGCGAGGAGGCCGCCTACCCCCTGCCGTCGCTCCGCGACGGCAAGTACTGGCCTCCGGTGCGCCGGATCGACCAGGCCCACGGCGACCGCAACCTCGTCTGCTCCTGCCCGCCGCCGGAGGTCTTCGAGGACTGAGGGGCGGACTGAGGGCTCAGCCGTCCCGCCCGGCGCCCTGACCAGCCAACCATCGCGATTACGAGCGAAGCCGGATTCGAGCCTGCGAGAATCTGATCGCGCGACGGGCCGCGGGGAAGGGCGCCCGGCGCCCAGGGCATCGCCAGAGAGCTAGAGGCGGAGTATGAGCGAGACCTCGGACGGCGCCGGCCCCGACCGGCTCTGTGAGGAGGCGCGGCGGCTGGCCGAGGCCGGTGAGCACGAGCGGGCCGCCGGCCTGTTCCAGGAGGTGCTCGCCCTCGGCGACACCCCGTACCGGGCGCAGGCGGCGCTGGGGCTCGCGGTCGTCCGGGACGACTCGGGCGATGTCGAGGGCGCCAGGGAGGCGGACCGGATGGCCATCGCCACCGGTGACCCCGAGTACGGGCCGCGGGCCGCGTATCACCTGGCGCTCACCCACGAGCGCGCGGGCGAGCACGACCAGGCCGCGCCCGCCTGGCGGCGGGTGGTCGAGTTCGGCAACCCGGCCTACCTGCCGCCCGCGCTGCTGGCGCTGGCCCGGCTCGCCGACGACGCGGGCGACTTCGCGGCGGCCCGCGACCACTGGGAGGAGGCGGTCGCCACCGGGGACGCCGAGTACGGGCCGGTCGCGGCGCACGATCTCGCGCAGCGGCTGCTGGAACGCGGCGAACCGGCGCCGGCGCTGCGGGTCCTCACGGCCGGGATCAAGCTGATCGACCGGGAGACGGCCCCGTACGCCTATGCCAGGCTGGCCGTCGCGCTCGGCATCGCCTACCTCGACCAGGCGATCGGCGCGTTCGGGGCGGCCCTGGGCGATCCCGACGCGGCGGCGGACCCGGAAGTGGGTCCGCTGGCCGTCGAGCTGCTGGCGCGGACCCTGCCCTTGCGGGGACGCGGCGGCGAGGCCGGGGAGGTGTGGCGCCGCGGTCTGGCCGACCCCGGGGTCGCGGCGCAGGTCAGGGCGCGGTTGCGGCGGGACTTCGCCGAGGACGGCGATCCGGCGGATCTGTGGTGGGAGCCGGTGGTCGAGCGGGCGGTGTCCGAGGGGACCCTGCCCGCCCTGGCCGGGGAGGCTTTCGGCGCCCTGGACCACATGTACGCGCTGCTGGCCGTCCGGTACGCGCGGCAGGGCGATGCGGACGGGGAGGCCGATCAGGCCATCGAGGAGGCGGTCCGGGTTCCCGGCGGTTATGCCTGGGGGCCGCTGCTGCACGAGAGTTTCGCCGAACGGTTCCGCCTGGCGACCGGCGCGCCGCCACCGGCCCGCCCCGGCGCGGAGACCTGAGGGTCAGGCCGCCAGGTCGCGCTCGGCGATCACCTTGGTGATCCGCATCCTGACCAGCAGCTCGCCTTCGACGGCGTTGCGGCGGCCGAACTCCTCGGCCCTGTCGGCGCCCATGTAGCGGCCGCCGATGGCGGTGGCCCAGCGCAGCATCTCGTCCAGATCCTCGGAGACGGTGGCCTCGCCGCGCAGGTGGACGTAGGAGTAGGGCGGCGTCTGGTCGTCCACGGCGATCGACATCCGCGGGTCGCGCAGCAGCGCGCGGCCCTTCACGGTGTCGCGCCCGGTGGTGAACACCAGGTCGTCGCCGTCCAGGACGAACCAGATCGGCGTCACGTGCGGGTGACCGTCGGCGGTGGTGACGGCGGCCTTCCCGGTGCGGGTTCCCTCGGTGACGAACGCGCGCCACTCGCTCTCGATCATCTTCGGCATGCCTCCAGTCTGCCGTCGTGACGTGACAGGGCGCGCGCCGCCGCGCGGGCCGCACCGGCTACCGTGAGCGGCATGAAGGTCGAGACGGTCCAGGGCGTGGCGGAGGTGACCCTGGACGGGCCCGGCGGGCCCGGCGGGCCCGCGGAACCACGGTTCCTGCTGGTGCTGACGCACGGCTCGAACGGGGGAGTGGACGCGCCCGACCTGCTCGCCGTCAGGGACGTCGCGCTGCGGCTCGGCGGGGTGGTCGCGAGGGTGCTCCAGCCGTTCCGGGCGGCGGGCCGCCGCGCGCCCGGCTCGGCGGCGCGGCAGGACGCGGCGTGGCTGGAGGTCATCGGGGCGCTGCGGGACCGGTTCGGCGCGCTGCCGCTGGTCCAGGGAGGCCGCAGCAACGGGGCGCGGGTCGCCTGCCGGACGGCGGGCGCGGCCGGGGCCGTGGGGGTGGTCGCGCTGGCGTTCCCGCTCGTCCCGCCGGGGAAGCCGGACCGGTCACGGGCCGGTGAGCTGCGGGAGGCGCTGGAGGCGGGCGCGGAGGTGCTGGTGGTGAACGGTGACCGGGACCCGTTCGGCGTGCCCGGCGCGGCGGACGCCACGAAGGTCGTGGTGCTGCCGGGTGAACGGCACGAGCTGGCGAAGGATCCCGAGGCGGCCGGGGCGGCGGCGGAGCCGTTCCTGCGCCGCTGGGCGGCGCAGGACGCGGCGGGAGTGCGCGGGAGGCGCGCTGTCGATCAGGCTGTCGATCAGATCGGCCCCTGAGGGCCGGCGGGCTGTCCCCCGAGAACGGTCATCGCTGCGGGTCGGTCTGTTCCGTCCTGTCCGGTCCGTCCGGTCCGCGGGTCAGGCCGCGGACGGCTGGCGGAGGTCGGTCGGGCGGTGCGGTGCGATGATTCCCCCGTCGGGCAGCAGCTCACCGGTGTCCTCGAAGAGCACGACGCCGTTGCACAGGAGGCTCCACCCCTGCTCGGGGCGGGTGACGAGCGTCCGTGCGGCGTCGCGGTTGGGGTCTTCGGCCGAGGGACAGGGTGGCTGGTGCGGGCACATGGTGTGCCTCCGGTCTTGGTTACTCGGTTGCGGTCGTTCCTTCTGACGCCCTCAAGTGTGGAACGGTTCGCGCCGGGGCGGCCATAGCCCGTTGGGACGGTTGCGAGGTGGTACCGGAGTACCGTCCGGCTGTGACCCTTCTCACCCTGCGGTGTCAGGCCCAGCGTCCCTCGCGGCGGAGGGCGGCGCCGCGCCGACACGCCGACGGATCGGCGAACCTTCCGGGATTCGGTGTGAAGCTCCAGGTCAAGAACGGTCCGGATGACGCCTTCCGCCGGGCCGGCCCGCTCGTTCTGCCCAGGTGGCGGCCCGTCCCGCTCTACGATGACCCACGGGGCAGGGCCATGGGGGGAGGTGAGCTGCATGCGGGTCGCGCTCTTCGTCGCGTGCTTCAACGACGCGCTGTTCCCCGGCACGGGCCGCGCCGTGACGGCCCTGCTCGAACGGCTCGGGCACGAGGTGGTGTTCCCCGCCGACCAGACCTGCTGCGGGCAGATGCACTGGACCACCGGCTACCACCGGGAGGCCGCGGGCCTGGCCCGGGGTTTCACCGAGGCGTTCGGGGGCGGCGACGTCATCGTCACCCCGTCGGCGTCGTGCGCGGCGACCGTCCGGCACGCCTACCCGCGGATCGCCGAGGCCGCCGGGGACCCCGGCCTCGCCGACACCGCCCGTGACCTGGCCGTCTACGAGCTCGCCGAGTTCCTGGTGGACGTGCTGGGCGTCACCGACGTGGGGGCCTCGTTCCCGCACCGGGTCGCCTACCACCCGACGTGCCACTCCCTGCGGTCCCTGGCCTTGGGGGACCGGCCGCTGCGGCTGCTGCGCCAGGTCAAGGGCCTGGAGCTGGTGGAGCTGCCGGCCGCCGGGGAGTGCTGCGGGTTCGGCGGGTCCTTCGCGATGAAGAACGCGGACGTGTCGGTGGCGATGGTGGCCGACAAGGTGCGGCACATCCGGGAGACCTCGGCGGACGTGGTGTGCGCCGTCGACAACTCCTGCCTGGCCCATATCGGCGGCGCCCTGTCGCGGCTGCGCGGCGGCGTCCGGGTCGCGCACCTGGCGGAGATACTCGCGGGAACCGAGGCCACATGACTCCGTCCTTCGAGAGATCCTCCGCGGGGACGACCCCCTCCTCCCAAGGTCCAGGGGCCGCGGCCGGGCCTGCCCGGGACCGCGCGCCGAAGTTCTCGGCGGCGGCCCGGACGGCGCTGGCCGACACCCGGCAGCGGGCGAACCTCGCCGCGGCCACCGCGGCGCTGCGGGCGCGGCGGGCCGCCGCCACCGCCGAGGCGGACGACTGGGAGCGGCTCCGCGAGGCCGGGCGGGCGATCAAGGATCTGACGCTGCTCAACCTGGACGCCTACCTGGAGGAGCTGGAAGGGGCGGTGACCGCGGCGGGCGGCACCGTGCACTGGGCCGCCGACGCGGCCGAGGCCGGGCGGATCATCACCCGGCTGGTGCGCGACACCGGCGAGACCGAGGTGCTGAAGGTGCGCTCGGCGGTCGCCCAGGAGATCGGGCTGGACGAGGCGCTGCGCCGCGCCGGCATCGTCCCGCGCGACACCGGGCTGGCCGAGCTGATCGTCGGCCTGGAACCGGGCGACCGGCCGTCCCACATGCTGTACCCGGCGATGCACCGCAACCGGGCGCAGGTGCGGGAGCTGTTCGCCCGTGAACTGCCCGGCGCGCCCGCCGACCTGCCCGACGACCCCGAGATCCTGGCCGAGACCGCCCGCGCCCGGCTGCGCGAACGGATGCTGCCCGCCAAGGTGGCGATCTGCGGCGCCAACTTCCTGGTCGCCGAGACGGGGACGGCGGTGCTGGTGGAGTCGGAGGGCAACGGGCGGATGTGCCTGACCCTGCCGGACACGCTGATCACCGTGGCGGGCCTGGAGAAGACCGTGCCGACCTGGGCCGACCTGGAGGTCTTCCTGCAGTTGCTGCCGCGTGCGGCGGCAGGGGAGAGGATGACCGCGGCCACCTCCACCTGGACGGGCGTCACCCCCGGCGACGGGCCCAGCGCCTTCCACCTGGTGCTGGTCGACAACGGGCGCACCTCGGCGCTGGCCGACGAGGCGGGACGGGCCGCGCTGCGCTGCATCCGCTGCTCGGCGTGCCTGGACGTGTGCCCGGTGTACGAGCGGACCGGCGGCCATCCGTACGGGCCGGTCCACCCGGGGCCGATCGGTGCCGTCCTGACCCCGCTGACGCGGGGCGTGGAGAGCGCGGCCGACGCGTCGCTGCCCTACGCCTCCACGCTGTGCGGGGCGTGCGCCGACGTGTGCCCCGTCAAGATCGACATCCCGGACCTGCTGGTCCGCCTGCGGGGCCGGGTGGTCGAGTCGCGCCGCCGCCGTCCGGTGCCGACCCCCGAGCTCGCGATGATGCGGACGCTGGCGTGGACGCTGGGCGACCGCCGCCGCTATGAGGTGGCGCTGCGGCGCGGCACCCGGTGGGCGCGGCTGCTGTCGCGCGGCGGCCGGATCCGCCGCCTGCCGGGCCTGCTCGGCAAGTGGACCGACGCCCGGGACGTGCCCGCGCCGCCCGCTCAGAGCTTCCGTGCCTGGTGGGAGTCCCGTCCCGGACGGCCAGGGGGGCGGCGATGAACTCCCGCGAGCGGATCCTGGGACGGGTACGCGAGGCGCTGGGGCCCATGCGGGGCACACAGGTCCCGGTGCCCCGCGACTACCGGCGCCGGATCAGCGAGCGGGAGGCCCCCACCAGGGCGGACGTGGTCGCGCTGTTCACCGAGCGGGTCGCCGAACGGCGCGTGTCGGTCCGGCATGTCAGCGCCGACGAGCTGGCCACCGGCATCGCCGCCGCGCTGTGGGGCCGGGAGGCCAAGCGGATCATCGCGCCTCCCGATCTGCCGTTCGGGTGGCTGGCCGGGCTGGAGGGCGTCCAGGCGCAGGCCGACTCGCCCCCCGCCGACGCGGGCGTCCTGGACACCCTGGACGGGGTGGTCACCGGGTGCGCGGTCGCCATCGCGCAGACCGGCACGATCGTCCTGGACGGGGGACGCGCCCAGGGGCGCCGCGCCCTCACGCTCATCCCCCCGTACCACCTGTGCGTGGTGCACGCCGACCAGATCGTGGGGACCGTTCCGGAGGCGGTGGCCAGGCTGGACCCGTCCCGCCCGCTCACCTGGCTCAGCGGGCCCCCGGCGACCGCCGACATCGAGCTGGAGCGCACGCCCGGCCTGCACGGGCCGCAGATCCTGGACGTGTTCGTCGTCGAGGACTGATCAGGGGTTCACGCCCGCCAGGACGAGGTCGAGCCCGGCGAGGAAGCGGCCCTCCCAGTCGACCGGGCCCTCCGGTTCCGCGGCCGTGAGCGTCGTCTCGCCGTCGGGGCCCGTGCCGCGCACCTCCAGGGCGGCGTGGCCGATGACGTACGACAGCAGGGTGTGCGCCGCGACGGTGGCCTGTGCCTCGGGGACGCCGCCCTGCCGGAGGACCTCCCGCAGGGACGCGGCGGTCGACGCGAGGGCGGGCGGGTTGCGGCGGGTGACCAGCAGCGGCATGACCCCGGCGTGGCTCAGCAGGCGGTCGCGGTAGGAGCGGGCCCATCCGCGCAGGGCCTCCCGCCAGCCGGCGGCGCCGGGGGAGAGGCTCGCGGGGGCGTCGGCCACGTGCGCGACCAGGCCGTCCAGCAGCTGTTCCTTGCCCCGGGGCAGGTGGTGGTAGATCGCCATGGCCTCGACCTCCAGGGCGTCGCCGAGCCTGCGCATGGTGAGGCGGCTCAGCCCCTGCCCGTCGACGATCTGGAGGGCGGTCTCGATGATGCGCTCGGTGGACAGCGGCGCGCGGTGCTGGGCGTTGATCGCTGGTTGCCGGACCATGGATCGACCTTACTGCGTAAAGGGCCGTGGCCGGGTGTCCGGCGACGCGACACGCCGGGACGCGCGTACGCTGTCACCGATCGCCAGGAAGCGCCGGACCCGTTCACCGGACCCGGACCGTCACGGAACACGAGGAGCACCCCATGCCGCTGGGCCGCCGCAAGAGCAAGGACGTCGCGGAACTGATCGAGGCCGATCGGGAGCTGGCCGGCACGTACCGTGACAGGCTGGCCGAGGCGAACGAGGCGGAGGAGGCGCTGCGCGCCGCGCAGGCCGCCGGCGGCACCGATGTGGGGCCGCGCGAGGAGGCGATCGCGTTCGACCGGGCGCTGACCGCCGCGCTGCTGGCCGCGGAGGCGGCCGAGCGGGTCGCGGCGGGGCCGAAGGCGTACGCGCCCGAGGGCGCCGACCCCAAGACGCGCCGGGCGGCCGAGATCGCCTACCGCAAGGCCAAGGCGAAGCCGTCGGTGCGCCCGTGGACGGAGGAGGTGGACCGGCTGCGCACCGCCCGGGAGGCGCACCGGCTGAGCTACCGGACGGTCCCCAACACGGCCGCGTCGGTGTAGCCCGGGAGCCGGGACGGGCGGGGGGTGACACCGCGTTCATGGTTGGCACCTGACGCGGATCTTTGAGAATCTACCCACCCGGGGAGCGGGGAAGACCCGGGTGGGGTGGTACGCGCCGGGTGAGACTCATATGTTCCCTGGCGGAACGGGGAACCGGCACGGTGTTCTGATCGCGGGGGGATGCATTGGAGCGGACGCCGCCTGACCGGGATCGCGTCCTGGAGTCGTACCGGGACGGGGTCCGGGCGATCGGCGTGTTCGCGGACCGGGTGACGGACTGGTCCGCGCCGACCCCCTGCGCGGAGTGGCTGGCGATCGACCTGGCCGGCCATCTGCGGTGCGTGGCGGAGAACTACCTGGAGTACCTGCGGGACGCGCCGGACAGCCGGCTGGCCAAGCTGTTCGCCAGGGACTCGGCCGCGGCGGTGCTGATCCGGCAGCAGGCGCGGCAGAACGCGGCGGAGCTGGCGGTGCTGCCGGCGGAGCCGGGAGGCGACCGGATCCTGGCGTTCCAGGTGTCGGCGAGCGCGTACGCCGATCTGCTGCCGGACATGTGGGACCGCACCCATCTGATCTACCGGGGCGCCAAGTACACGGTGGGGGATCACGCGGGGGCGGCGTGCGTGGAATGGCATCTGCACGCGTGGGATCTGGCGCGGTCGGTGGGTGCCGACTACCGGCCGGAGGATCCGGGGCTGCTGGTGTCGGCGTGGCACTGGGGCGTGCCGCATCTGCCGTTGGCGGCGGGGGACGCGTGGGAGTCGGTCCTGCGGTCGTCGGGTCGTTCGCCGCTGTGGCCGGGCGGGCCGGAGGGCGGGGAGCGGCGGCGCCCGGCGCGGCTGGCGCGCCGGGCCCCGTCCATCTGAGCTGAGCTCGGGCTCGTTCTTTGCCGGTCGTTGGGCCCTTCAGACGCCGACGAGCTTCTTGGGGTGGGTCCTGATGTAGATCAGCCAGGTCAGGGCGAAGCACAGCGCGTAGAAGGCGATGAAGGCGATGTAGGCGGCGTCCCCGGTCTTGTAGGTGAGGAACGACTGGCGGAAGGCGATGTTGACCAGCACGCCGCCGAACGCGCCGATGGCTCCGGCGATGCCGATCAGGGCGCCGGCCAGGCGGCGGGCCTCGTGCTCGGCCGCGTCCGGGTCGCCGCCGTTGGCGACGCCGAGCTGGGCCTTGGCGCGGAAGATGGCCGGGATCATCTTGTAGGTGGAGCCGTTGCCGATGCCGCTGAAGACGAACAGCAGGATGAACCCGGTGAGGTAGAGGGGCAGCGAGTGCCGCTGCGACGCGGCGAGGACCACGGCGGCAGCGGCGGCCATGGCCACGAAGTTCCAGAAGGTGACGCGGGCGCCCCCGGCCTTGTCGGCGAGCCAGCCTCCGACGGGGCGGATCAGGGAGCCCAGCAGGGGGCCGAGGAAGGTGAGGTAGGCGGCCTCGATCGGGGTGGCGAACTCGGCCTTGAACTCGACCTGCAACACCTGGCCGAAGGCGAACCCGAAGCCGATGAACGAGCCGAACGTCCCGATGTAGAGGACGGACATGATCCAGGTGTGCGGGTCCTTGGAGACGTCCCGCATGGCCCGCTTGTCGTTGCGGGCCTGGGACAGGTTGTCCATGTAGAGGGCGGAGCCCAGGGTGGCCAGGACGATGAACGGGATGTAGATGCCCGCGACCAGTCCGGGGCTGCCGCTGCCCGCGGTGGCCAGCACCAGCAGGCCGACGAGTTGCACGACGGCGACGCCGAGGTTGCCGCCTCCGGCGTTGACGCCCAGGGCCCAGCCTTTGAGGTGCTGGGGGTAGAAGGCGTTGATGTTGGCCATGGAGGAGGCGAAGTTGCCGCCGCCGACCCCGGCGACGGCCGCGAGGACGAGCAGGGTGCTGTAGGAGACGCCCGGCTCGATGAGGAAGGCCGCCAGGATCGAGGGGACCAGCAGCAGCGCCGCGCTGAAGATCGTCCAGTTGCGGCCGCCGAACTTGGCGACGGCGAAGGTGTAGGGGATGCGCAGCGCGGAGCCGAGCAGCGCGGGGACGGCGGTGAGCACGAACTTGCCCGCCGGGTCGATGCCGTAGGCGGGGCCCAGGAACAGCACCAGCACGGACCACAGGGTCCACACCGAGAACCCGATGTGCTCGGAGAAGATCGAGAAGATCAGGTTGCGGCGGGCCACGGTGGCGCCGCCGTTCTCCCAGAATCCGGGGTCCTCGGGCCGCCAGTCGTCGATCCAGTGGCCCTTGAGGCGGGTCAGCGGGCGACCGCGGCCTCCCGGTTTGAGGTCGGTGGTGACGGTCATCGGGACTCCTCGTGGTCGGTTCGTCACCACGCAAGTTAGGAATCCCGGATTTCACGGGCGTGTGTCGCGTAATGCGCGAGTGATAATTCCACTGCACCGCATACCGTCCCCCGTTGTGAGGGCTGCGGTCATTCGGGGTCTTTGTGGGGCGACCCCCGCACCCCCGAGACGAGCGGTCGCTCAGACGTGATCCGCGACCATATCGGCGACGCGGGGGACGGACTCGCGGGCGCAGTGGGCGCTGCAGTAGAAGCGGCCGTCGACCTGCATGCCGTGGCCGATGATGCGGCACTGGCAGTGCTCGCAGATCGGCGCCATCTTGGTGATCGCGCATTCGAAGGAGTCGAAGGTGTGCACGGCGCCCTGGGCGTGCACCTCGAAGCTCATGTCGTAGTCGTTGCCGCAGACCTCGCACGTCGCCATGGAGGGTCCTCCCTGTGGACGGTGTCGCTCATGATCCTTCAGGGTCCGCTCCTACCCGTTCGGGACGCGGCCTACCGCCCGGGGCGTCCGCGGGCGGGCGCTCAGCCGGGGGTGAGGGAGCCGAAGGTGGGCTCGACGCCGTCCTCCAGGTAGATGGCGCGGCGTTCGGCCAGGCCGCGCAGGCTGGGCGGCATGCGGCGGGCGATGTGCGGCGGTGCCAGTTCCTCGACCTTGTCGGGGGCGACCATGACGTGGCCGGACAGTTCCTCGGGCGGCAGGCGGAGCGCGGCGAGCTGCGCGGCGGTGATGGTGCCGGCGAACACGAAGACGTTGACCGCGTCCACGCCGTCGCGTGGCGGGCCCCAGTCGACGCACACCAGGCCGTCCAGACGGGGGACGAGGCCGAGTTCCTCCTCGCATTCGCGCACGCAGGCGGCCAGCGGGGACTCGCCGTCCTCGATGACCCCGCCCGGCAGGAACCAGCCCTGCTTGTAGGTGGGCTTGACCAGGAGCACCTGTCCCAGGTCGTCCAGGAGCAGGGCGGCGGCGGCGCCGCGGGTGCGGGGAAGCGAGGCGTAGTAAGCGAGGTCGGGCATGCTCCGAGGTTAGGCGTGCCGGGGGCGTGGCGGGGTGCGGGCGGGCCGGTTCGCGCGCGGCCCGGGCGGGCGGCCAGCGATCCGTTCGATCATCGTGCGGGAAGTGACGAATGGTCATTGACAATGGTCGACAACGCTTGACACGTGATCGTCAATGGTCTCCGTCGTGGCCGGCGGGCTCGGGGAAGGGCCGTGGTGAGCCCGTGCCGGAGGCGCCGGGGCGCACCCCGTTTGACCTTGGCCAACGCGTCCGTGTGAAGGGCTTTTAACATCGGGGTCACGTGCGGGACGCAGGGGCGAAACGGCGCCCGCACACGCTCGGTCCCATGACCGAGACCCCGACGCACTGCCCGTACTGCGCGTTGCAGTGCGGCATGTCGCTGGGACACGATGCCGCGGAGGGCGGGCGGGTGCCGTTGCGGGTGGTGCCCCGTGAGGACGTGCCGGCCAACCGCGGCGGGTTGTGCCAGAAGGGTTGGACGTCCACCGAGATGCTCGCCGTGCCCGACAGGCTGACCACGCCGCTGATGCGGGCCTCGCGGGACGCGCCGCTGGAGCCGTGCTCCTGGGACGAGGCGCTGGAGCGGATCGTGTCGGAGGTCACGCGGCTGCAGGGCGCGTACGGCCCGGACGCGGTGGCGGTGTTCGGCGGTGGCGGTCTGACCAACGAGAAGGCTTACCAGCTGGGCAAGTTCGCCCGGGTCGCGCTGCGCACGTCGCAGATCGACTACAACGGCCGGTTCTGCATGTCCTCGGCCGCGGCGGCGTCGGGACGGGCGTTCGGGATGGACCGGGGGCTGCCGGGGCCGATCACCGATCTGGGCCGGGCGGACGCGGTGCTGCTGGCCGGCGCGAACGTGGCGGAGACGATGCCGCCGTTCATGCGGCACCTGACCGAGCTGCAGAAGGCGGGCGGCGCGCTGATCGTGGTCGATCCGCGCCGTACCGCCACGGCGCGGCGGGCCGACCTGCATCTGCAGCCGACGCCGGGCACGGATCTGGCGCTGGCCAACGGGCTGCTGCACCTGGCGATCGTCGAGGGGCTGGTGGACGAGGCGTACCTCGCGGAGCGCACCTCGGGGTTCGAGGCGGTGCGGATGGTCGCCAACGCCTACATGCCCGAGCGGGTCGAGCGGATCACCGGGGTGCCCGTGCCGTACATGCGGGAGGCGGTGCGGCTGCTGGCGGGCGGGCGGCGGCGGTCGTACATCCTGACGGGCCGGGGCGCCGAGCAGCACGCGCGCGGCACGGACATGGTGACCGCGTTCATCAACCTGGCGCTGGCGCTGGGCCTGCCGGGGCGGGAGGGCTCGGGGTACGGGTGCCTGACCGGGCAGGGCAACGGGCAGGGCGGCCGGGAGCACGGGCAGAAGGCCGACCAGCTCCCCGGCTACCGCAAGATCGACGACCCGGTGGCGCGCGCGCGGGTCGCGGCGGTGTGGGGCGTGCGCCCCGAGGACCTTCCGGGGCCCGGACGGTCCGCCTACGAGCTGCTGTCGGCCCTCGGAACGCCGGGCGGGCCCAGGGCGCTGCTGCTGTTCGGGTCGAACCCGGTGGTGTCGGCGCCGCGCTCGTCGTCGGTCGAGGAACGGCTGGACGCGCTGGACTTCCTGGCCGTGGCCGATCTCGTCCCCTCGGAGACCGCGCGCCGCGCCGACGTCGTGCTGCCCGCCGCGCAGTGGGCGGAGGAGTCGGGGACGGTGACCAACCTGGAGGGACGGGTGCTGCGGCGCAGGCGGGCGGTGCCGCCGCCGCGCGGCGTCCGGACCGACCTGGAGATCCTGGCGGTGCTGGCCGACCGGCTGCACGCGCCCGGCACGTGGAGCACCGAGCCCGCCGAGGTGTTCGAGGAGTTGCGGGAGGCCAGCGCGGGCGGCCCGGCCGACTACTCGGGCATCACCTACGAGCGGATCGAGAAGGAGGGCGGGGTGTTCTGGCCCTGCCCCTCGGAGGGGCATCCGGGGACGCCGCGTCCGTTCCTGGACCGGTTCGCCACCCCGGACGGGCGGGCCCGCATGGTGCCGGTGGAGCACGGCGGCGCCGCCGAGGACGTCGACGCCGACTACCCGGTGTATCTGACGACGGGCCGGGTGCTGGCGCAGTACCAGAGCGGCGCGCAGACCCGGAGGGTGCGTCCGCTGGTGGAGGCGGCGCCCGAGGCGTTCGTGGAGCTGCACCCGGATCTGGCGGGGCGGCTGGGCATCGAGGACGGCGGCGGCGTGCGGGTGGCCAGCCGCCGGGGCGAGGCGACGGTGCGGGCGAGGGTGACCGAGACGATCCGCGGCGACACGGTGTTCATCCCGTTCCACTGGGCGGGCGAGGGCCGGGCCAACCTGCTGACCAACCCGGCGCTGGACCCGACGTCGCGGATGCCGGAGTTCAAGGTGTGCGCCGTGCGGCTGGAACCCCTGGCGGAGGGAGAGGGAGGTAGCCGGTGAGCGGGATCGTCGTCGTCGGGAACGGCATGGCGGGGTCGCGGCTGGTGTCGGAGATCCGGGAGCGGGACCCGCGGGTGCCGCTGACGGTGTTCGGCGCCGAGCCGCGGCAGCCCTACAACCGGGTGCTGCTGTCGAACGTGCTGGCCGGCGCGACGGGCCCGGACCAGATCGGCCTGGTGGACCCCGCCTGGTACGAGGCGAACGGGGTGGACGCGCGGCTGGGGGTGGAGGTGGTGCGGATCGACCGTGCCGCCAAGGTCGTGCACGGCTCGGACGGCGGCGCCGTCCCGTACGGGACGCTGGTGCTGGCCACGGGCAGCCGGTCGGTGGTGCCGCCGATCCCCGGCACCCGGCTCTCGGGGCGGGACGGGCTGCCCGCGGGCGCGGTGACGTTCCGGACCCTGGACGACTGCGCGGCGATCATCGAGGCGGCGTCGGGGGCGCGGCGGGCCGTGGTGGTCGGCGGCGGGCTGCTGGGCATCGAGGCGGCGCGCGGCCTGGCCGGGCGGGGGCTGGAGGTGACGGTGGTGCACCTGGCCGGTCACCTGATGGAACGGCAGCTGGACCCGGGCGCGGGGAAGGTGCTGGCCCGTACCCTGGGCCGCCTGGGCGTCCAGGCACGGGTGGACGCCAACGTCACCGCCCTGCGCGTCCAGGACGGGCGTGTGACCGGGGTGGAGCTGGCGGCCCGCGACACGGCGCCGGGTGAGGGGACGCCTGCCCATGGAACGCCGGGTGCCGAGACGCTGGACGCCGACCTGGTGGTGATCGCCTGCGGTGTGCGGCCGGAGGTCGGGCTGGCCCGCTCGGCCGGCCTGGAGGTCGACCGCGGGATCGTGGTGGACGAGACGCTGCGGTCGGTGACCGACCCCTCGATCCGGGCGATCGGGGAGTGCTCCCAGTACGGCGGGGAGGTGTACGGGCTGGTGGCGCCCGCGTGGGAGCAGGCGGCGGTGCTGGCCGACCTGCTGACCGGGGCGGACGCGGCGGCCAGGTTCACCGGGGCGCGGCAGATCACCCGGCTCAAGGCGACCGGCGTCGATCTGGTGGCGATGGGGGAGACCCATCACGGCGACGACGATCCCGAGGTGGAGATCATGAGCTTCGCCGACGCGGGCCGCGGCACCTACAAGAAGGTCGCGATCCGGCGGGACCGGCTGATCGGGGCGATCCTGCTCGGCGAGACCAGCACGGCGGGCACGCTGACGCAGCTGTACGACCGCGCGGCGCCGGTGCCGGCCGACCGGCTCAGCCTGTTCTTCCCGGGCATGGGCGGCGCGCGGCCCGCCGATTCGCCGGTGCGGATGCCCGACGCGGCGACCGTGTGCCACTGCAACAACGTCACGAAAGGCCGAATTCGCGCGTGCTGGGAGAATGGCGCCCGTACCGTCGAGGAGGTGTGCGCGCGGACCCGCGCCGGCACCGGATGCGGCGGCTGCCGGGACGCCGTGGAGGGCATCGTGGGCTGGCTGGGCGAACAGGAGTCGGTGCCCGCGGGCTGACCCGCGCCGCCCTCCTCCGGGACCGTCTGGGAACCGCCTGGAAACCGTCTGGGACCGCCGTGATCCGTCGCGATCACGGCGGTTTTTCTCTTTTGCGTGAACACCGCCGAAGGCGCCGCCGCGTTGATTGCGGGATGACCACGATTCGATGACGAAGTGAGGCCCTTTTAACACGCCGGTGACAAAGGAGACGCAACCGCGAAACGGCCCCTGCTGAGGATCGGCCCCATGAGCGACGGAGGGGACGCATCCAGGGAGCTGGTCGTCGTCGGCCACGGACCCGCCGGTCACCGGCTGGTCGAGGCGCTGCGCGAGCGCGACACGGCCGGCTCCTGGCACATCACGGTGATCGGAGAGGAGCCCAGACCCGCCTACGACCGCGTGGCGCTGACGTCGTACCTGACCGAGGGCGCCGACCTGGCCTGCGCGCCGCACGACGAGAACGTCGAGGTGCTGACCGGTGACCCCGTGGTGGCGATCGACCGGGCCGCGCGGGTGGCGCGCACCGCCTCCGGCCGCGAGGTCGCCTTCGACGCGCTGGTGCTGGCGACCGGGTCCGCGCCGTTCGTCCCGCCGGTGCCCGGCCGCGACCTGCCCGGGGTGTTCGTCTACCGCACCATCGAGGACCTGGACGCGCTGCGTTCCCACTGCGCGAACCTTACAACGTCAAGGCCGGAGGCCGGTGGCGTCGTCGTCGGCGGCGGACTGCTCGGCCTCGAAGCGGCGCGCACCCTCCAGGGGCTGGGCGTCGGCACCCACGTGGTGGAGGTCGCTCCCTGGCTGATGCCGCGCCAGCTCGACGAGGGCGGCGGGGCGATGCTGCGCCGCCACATCGAGGGCCTGGGCATGCGCGTGCACGCCGGGACGCCGATGGCGCGGCTGGTGGCCGGCGGGGACGGCGCCGTGGCGGCGGTGGAGCTGTCGGACGGCGCGCTGATCGACGCCGGTGTGGTGGTGTTCTCGGCGGGGATCCGCCCGCGTGACGGGCTGGCCCGGGAGTGCGGCCTGCCGGTGGGGGAGCGGGGCGGCGTGGTGGTGGACGGGTCGTGCCGCACCGAGGATCCGGCGATCTTCGCGATCGGTGAGTGCGCGCTGGTGGACGGCCAGGTGTACGGGCTGGTGGCGCCGTGTTTCAGCATGGCGGAGGTGGTGGCGGACCAGCTGCTGGCGCTGGCGGCGGGTACGCGGAGCCCGGCGCGGTTCGAGGGGGCGGACTCCTCGACGAAGCTGAAGCTGATGGGCGTGGACGTGGCCAGCTTCGGTGACCCGTTCGCGGGGGCCGGTGAGGGCGCGCTGGATGTGACCTATACCGATCCGGTGGCGGGGGTCTACAAGAAGCTGGTGGTCAGCGACGACGCGCGGACGTTGCTGGGCGGGGTGCTGGTGGGGGACGCCGAGGCGTACCCGACGTTGCGGGCCTGTGTGGGGGCGGAGCTGCCGGGGTCGCCGGAGCAGGCGTTGTTCGGGGGGACCGAGGCGGCGGGCGGTGACCTGCCCGGGGCGACGGTGATCTGCAGTTGCAACAACGTGACGGCGGAGACGATCCGGTGCGCGGTCCGTGATGAGGGCCTGACGGATGTGGCGGGGATCAAGGCGTGCACGCGGGCGGGCGCCACGTGCGGCAGTTGCGTGCCGCTGGCCAAGAAGCTGCTGGACGCGGAGCTGGCGGCGGCGGGCGTCGAGGTGAGCAAGGCGCTGTGCGAGCACTTCGATCACAGCCGGGCGGAGCTGTTCGACATCGTCCGGGTGACGGGGATCGGCACGTTCACGGGGCTGATCGAGGCGTACGGGCGGGGCCGGGGGTGTGACATCTGCAAGCCGGCGGTGGCGTCGATCCTGGCGAGCCTGGGCAACGGGCACATCCTGGAGGGCGAGCAGGCGGCGTTGCAGGACACCAATGATCATTTTCTGGCCAACCTGCAGAAGAACGGCACGTACTCGGTGGTGCCGCGGGTGCCGGGCGGGGAGATCACTCCGGATCGTCTGATCGTGATCGGTGAGGTGGCCAAGGAGTTCGGGCTCTATCTGAAGATCACGGGGGCGCAGCGGCTCGACCTGTTCGGGGCCCGGGTCGAGCAGCTTCCGCGGATCTGGAAGCGGCTGGTGGACGCGGGGTTCGAGTCGGGGCACGCGTACGGCAAGGCGTTGCGGACGGTGAAGTCGTGCGTGGGGTCGACGTGGTGCCGGTACGGGGTGCAGGACTCGGTCGGCATGGCGATCAAGCTGGAGCTGCGGTATCGGGGGTTGCGGGCGCCGCACAAGCTGAAGGCGGCGGTGTCGGGGTGTGCGCGTGAGTGCGCGGAGGCGCGGGGCAAGGACTTCGGGGTCATCGCGACCGAGAAGGGCTGGAGCCTGTACGTGGGCGGCAACGGGGGGATGCGGCCCAGGCACGCGGACCTGTTCGCGACCGATCTGGATGAGGAGAGCCTGGTCCGCTATATCGACCGGTTCCTGATGTTCTATATCCGCACGGCCGACCGGCTGCAGCGCACCGCGAGCTGGCTGGAGGGCCTGGACGGGGGGCTGGGGTACCTGCGCGAGGTGATCGTGGAGGACCGGCTGGGGATCTGCGCCGAGCTGGACGCGGCGATGGAGCGGCATGTGGGCTCCTATTCCGATGAGTGGCGCGACACCCTGAACGACCCCGAGAAGCTGAGCCGTTTCGTCTCGTTCGTGAATGCTCCCGACACGCCCGATCCCAGCATCGTGTTCGCGCCCGAGCGTGAGCAGATCAAGCCGGTGCTGGTGGCGGGTCCGAGGCTGGAGGTGGCCGCTCGATGACCACGACGCACGATCTCGTCCGGTATCCCGCCGCCGGTTCCGGTGTGCGGTGGCACGACATCTGCGCCTACGACGATCTGCTCCCCGAGCGGGGGGTGTGCGCGATGGTGGAGGGGGTTCAGGTGGCGGTGTTCCGCGTTTTCGACGGCGGGTTGTTCGCGTTGTCGAACCTGGATCCGTTCAGCGGGGCGCAGGTGATGTCGCGGGGGATCCTGGGTACGCGGGGTGGGGCGCCGACGGTGGCGTCTCCGATGTTCAAGCAGGTTTTCGATCTGCGTTCGGGGGTGTGCCTGGACGATCCGCGGGTGGCGTTGCCGACGTTCGCGGTGCGGCGTGTGCCGTCCACGGGGCGGGTGGAGGTGGCCCTGCGGGAGGCCCGGGAGGTGGCCCGGCCCGATGACGACCGACAGTGAGCCCCTCGCCGGATTCGCCGTCGGGGTGACGGCGGCCAGGCGGCATGAGGAGCTGGCCACGTTGCTGGAGCGGCGTGGGGCGCGGGTGGTGCATGCTCCGGCGATCCGGCTGGTGCCGTTGTCGGATGACGCTGAGTTGTTGCAGGCCACGCATGAGTGCATCGAGCGGCCGCTGGACCATGTGGTGGTGACGACGGGGATCGGTTTCCGGGCGTGGCTGGAGACCGCCGACGGGTGGGGGCTGCGGGACGGTCTGATCGAGCGGTTGTCGCGGGTGGGGATCCTGGCGCGGGGGCCGAAGGCGCGTGGGGCGATCCGGCAGGCGGGGCTGCAGGAGTTGTGGTCGCCGGAGTCGGAGAGTTGCGCCGAGGTGCTGAAGTACCTGCTGGAGAAGGATCTGTCGGGGGCGCGGGTGGCGGTGCAGCTGTACGGTGAGCATCTTCCGGAGTTCACCGGGGCGCTGCGGGCGGCGGGTGCCGAGGTGATCGAGATCCCGGTGTACCGGTGGTCGCGGACCGATGATTCGACGCCGTTGCGGCGGCTGGTGGGTCAGGCGGTGGCGGGGACGGTGGACGCGATCGCGTTCACCTCGTCTCCGGCGGTGGCGGCGACGCTGGCGGTGGCGGCCGAGGACGGGCTGGAGGAGCCGCTGGTGGAGGCGTTGCGCACGCATGTGGTGGCGGCGTGCGTGGGTCCGGTGACGGCGCAGCCGCTGGTGGAGCGGGGGGTGCCGACCGTTCAGCCGGAGCGGGCGCGGATCGGCGCGCTGGTGCGGGCGCTGGTGACGGATCTGCCGCGGCGGCGGTCGCGGCGTTTGCAGGTGCGGGGGGTGTCGCTGGAGCTGCGCGGGCACGCGGTGGTGTTGGACGGGCAGTTGCGGCCGATCGCTCCGGCGCCGATGGCGATTCTGCGGGCGCTGGCGCGGCGTCCGGGGCATGTGGTGTCGCGTGCGGAGTTGTGCGGGGTGCTGCCGAGCCGGTTGATCGTGGGCGGGTCGCCGTGGTCGCGGGACGGGCGTCCGCAGGCCGATGAGCACGCGGTGGAGATGGCGGTGGCGCGCCTGCGCCGTGGCCTGGGCCGGTCGGGGATCGTGGAGACGGTGGTCAAGCGCGGGTACCGGCTGGCGTGTGATCCGCGGCTGGCCGACACGGTGCGGGCCGACAGCGGTGCGTGAGGGCGTGCCGACGCTGCTGGCGGTGGCGCACGGCACCCGTGACGAGCGGGGTCCGGGGGTGGTCCGGGCGTTGCTGGCGCGGGTGCGGGAGCTGCGGCCGTGGCTGCCGGTCGCCGGGTCCTATGCCGAGCTGGCCGAGCCGTCGCTGGAGGAGGCGGTGTCGGGGGTCGGGGGGCCGGTGGTGGTGGTGCCGTTGCTGCTGGGGCGGGGGTATCACGCGCTGGTGGACATTCCGGGGCGGGTGGAGCGGCTGCGTCCGGACGCGGTGGTGTCGGGGCCGCTGGGTCCGTCGGCGATGCTGGCGGGTGCGGTCGCGGATCGGCTGCTGGCGGGTCTGCCGGGCGGGCCGCGGCTGTTGCGGTCGGACGCGGTGGTGCTGGGCGCGGCGGGGTCGTCGGATCCGGCGGGTGTGGCGGATGTGCGGGCGGCGGCGCGGTTGGTGTCGCGGCGGTTGCGGCGCCCGGTGCCGTTCGGGTTCGTGGCGGCCGGGGGGCCGCCGCTGGCGGGTGTGGTGGCCGAGCAGCGGGCGAGCGGGGCGGGGCGGGTGCTGGTGGCGTCGTATCTGCTGGCGCCGGGGTTCTTCCATGGCCGGATGGGCGGGGCGGGCGCGGATCATGTGAGCGGCCCGGTCGGTGCGCATGACGCCTTGGCCCGACTGGTGCTGCGGCGTTTCGACGAGGCCCGGCTGGCCTGCGCGGACGTCGTTCCCGTGGCCTGAGCGGGGCGCGTCCGGGGGCTGTTCGGGGCGGGTGCGGTCCCGGGGGCGCCTACCGTGGAGGCAGGAGTCTCGGGAGGCGCCATGAGCGGTGGGGAGCCGGCGGTCGCGGTCGACGGGCTGGTGAAGCGGTTCGGTGAGGTCGAGGCCGTGCGGGGGATCGAGTTCGCCGTGGAGCCGGGGGAGGTCTTCGGTTTCCTGGGGCCCAACGGGGCGGGGAAGTCCACGACGATCAACATGTTGTGCACGCTGCTGCGGCCGACGGCGGGCCGGGCGCGGGTTGCGGGTCACGACGTGGTGAGCGGGCGTGACGATGTGCGCCGCAACATCGGGCTGGTGTTCCAGGATCCGACGGTGGACGGCTATCTGACCGGGGAGCAGAATCTGCGGTTCCACGCCGAGCTGTACGGGGTGCCGCGCGCGGTGATCGGTGACCGGATCCGGCAGGTGCTGGAGATGGTGGGGTTGTGGGAGCGGCGGCGTGACCGGGTGCGGCAGTACTCGGGCGGGATGCGGCGCCGCCTGGAGATCGCCCGCGGGTTGCTGCACTCGCCGCGGGTGCTGTTCCTGGACGAGCCGACGGTGGGGCTGGATCCGCAGACGCGGGCCTCGATCTGGGAGTACATCCGGGAGCTGAAACGGGCCGGGCGGATCACGATCTTCATGACCACCCATTACATGGAGGAGGCCGAGTACTGCGACCGTATCGCGATCATGGATTCGGGGACGATCGTGGCGCTGGACACCCCGGAGGCGCTCAAGGCGGGGATCGGTGAGGACCGGGTGCGGTTGCGCACCGCCGACGACGCCGCGGCGATGGCCGCGCTGGCCGAGCGGTTCGGGGTGCGGGCGCGGGTGGACGAGGGCGTGGTGACCTTCGCGGTCCCGTCGGGTGAGGCGTTCGTTCCGCGGTTGTTCGAGGGGCTGGGGGTGCCGATCCGATCGGTGAGCGTGTCGCGGCCGTCCCTGGACGATGTGTTCATGAGTTTCACCGGCAGCACCATCAGGGACGCCGAGAGCGGGTCGTCCAAGGACTGGATGCGCCTGGCCGTGCGGGGACGGTGATGAGCGGCCCGAGCGCGGAGAGCGCGGAGAAGGCGGGCACGGCGCGGGGCATGGCGGAGGGCGCGGCCGGCGCGGTGCCGGTGGTGACGCGGGTCGTGGTGCCGCCGCGCAGCTTCCGGCACGACCTGCGCGCGGTGCGGATCGTGCTGCACCGGGAGCTGATCCGTTTCTCCCAGGACCGGATCCGAATGGTGTCCAACCTGGTGCAGCCGGTGCTGTGGCTGCTGGTGCTGGGCACGGGCCTGTCGAACCTGATGAACGGCGGCGCGGGCGCCGCGGGCGCGGTGAACCTGCGCACGTTCATCTTCCCGGGCGTGTGCGCGATGTCGGTGATGTTCACCGCGATGTTCTCGGCCGGGTCGATCGTGTGGGACCGGGAGTTCGGGTTCCTGCGGGAGATGCTGGTCGCCCCGGTCAGCCGCAGCGCGATCGTGGTGGGCAAGTGCCTGGGCGGCGCGCTGGTGGCCACCGCCCAGGGCTCGGTGATCCTGGCGCTGGCGGGGCTGGCGGGCGTCCCCTACGACCCGCTGCTGCTGCTCCAGTTGCTGGGGCTGATGTTCGTGGGGGCGCTGGCGCTCACCGGCTTCGGGGTGATGCTGGCCGCGCGGGTGCCCAGCATGCAGGCGTTCTTCGGCATCATCCAGATGGCGCTGATGCCGATGATGTTCCTGTCCGGGGCGCTGTACCCGCTGGGCGGGCTGCCGGCGTGGCTGAGCGTGCTGACCCGGCTCAACCCGCTGACCTACGCGGTCGATCCGCTGCGCCAGGCGGTGTTCGCCCATCTGCGGGTCTCCCCGGACCTGGAACGCACCTTCAACCCGGGGGTCACCTGGAACGGCTGGCAGGTGCCCGTCGGCCTGGAGATCCTGCTGGTGCTGGTGTTGGGGGTGGCGCTGATGGGCGTGGCCGTCCTGGAGTTCCGCCGCGGCGACTAGCCGGGAGCCGGGGAACGGCTCACACGGCGAAGTCGAGCAGGGGGCTGGCGTTGCTGGGGTGGCGCAGCTTGGACAGCGACTCCTTCTCCAGCTGCCGGATCCGCTCCCTGGTCAGCCCGAGCGCCTTGCCGATCTCGTCGAGCGTGCGGGGCGTGCCGTCGTACAGCCCGAACCGCATGGACATGATCTTGGCCTCGCGCGGGGGCAGGATGTCCAGGGTGCGGCGCAGCTGGTCGGCCATCAGCTGCCGGTCCACCAGCTCCGACGCCTCCGGGCTGTCGGTGTCCTCGATCAGGTCGCCGATGCGGGTCTCGCCGTCCTCGCCGATGGTGGAGTCCAGGCTGATCGGCTGCCGGCTGGTGCGCAGCAGCTCGCGGACCTGCTCGGGGCTCTTGTCCAGCTCGACGGCGATCTCCTCGGGGGTGGGCTCGCGGCCCAGCCGCTGGTGCATGTCCCGCTCCACGCGCGACAGCTTGCTCAGCATCTCCAGCACGTGGACGGGCAGGCGGATGGTGCGCGCCGAGTCGGCGAACCCCCGCTGGATCGCCTGCCGGATCCACCACATCGCGTAGGTGGAGAACTTGTAGCCCTTGGAGTAGTCGAACTTCTCCACGGCCCGGATCAGGCCCAGGTTGCCCTCCTGGACGACGTCCAGCAGCGACAGCCCCCGGTCGGAGTACTTCTTGGCGACCGACACCACCAGGCGCAGGTTGGCCTCCAGCATGTGCGCCTTGGCGCGGCGCCCGTCGGCGGCGATCCATTCCAGGTCGGCCCGGTCCTGCGCGGACAGCCCGGCCTGGTTCTCCAGCTTGTACTCGGCGTACAGGCCGGCCTCGATGCGCTTGGCCAGCTCGACCTCCTGCTCGGCGGTCAGCAGCTGGCGGCGCCCGATGGCCTTGAGGTAGGTGTGGACGGAGTCGCCCATGGCGGTGGACTGGTCGTCCAGGTCGGCGGGCTCCGCCTCGTCCTCGGCCTCGGGGGCGGCCTGGGCCGCGATCACGGCCTCCGCCTTGGCACCGGCCTCGGAGTCCGCCTCAGCATCGGCCTCGGGGTCGGCTTGGGGAGCGTTCCCGGTGGGGAGGGGGACCTCGGTGACCTCGAAGGAGCCGTCATCGGCCGCGGCCGTCGCGGCCTGGGCCCGGTCGGCCTGAGCCTGATCGGCGGGATGGGGGGCCGTGCGGGTCGCCTCGTCCTCGCCGGCCAGCCCGATACCGGCCTCGGAGAGCTCACGCAGGATGGAACGGCCCTGCGACGGGCTGATCCCGGCGGCCTGGAACGCCTGGCGCACCTCGGCGAGCGAGAGGCGCCCTTGGGCGCGGCCACGCTCCAGCAGGGCGGCGAGCGCAGGGCTCGCGACGCCCTCCGCGAGCGGGGTCTCAGCGCTCTTCGGCGTGGCGGTTCGCGGCATGGGGACACCCCCCTCCCTTCGGTGGTGTGGTGCGGCGCAAAGATTGTGTGCGATGGATTCGCGCGCACTTATTCCGAACGCCGCCAAGGCGCGTGGTTGTTCCCAGACGCCGGTAACAAGGGTCCCATATCGTGCGCTGACCTCGTATGTGACCTCGTGCTTCGACAGGCCCGCCAGGCCCTGCGCGGTGACGCAGACCACAGGCGGCGTCACGGCCTGCCCGGGCCGGGCCGGTCCCCGCCACCGGGAGGACCACCGGGTGGGCCACCGGGTGGGTCCCTGAAGCGGTCCCCGTACCGGCCGATCACGCGGGCGCGCAGTTCGGGGTCGTCGCGGGGCACCGCCTCCAGGAACACCTCGTCGATCTCCTCGTGCGCCGCGCGCAGCTCCCGCGCCATGCGGACGGTGGCGTGCTCGACCCCCGCGGAGGTCAGGCCGTCGCGGAAGTCCAGGCGGGCGCACACCAGCACCCGGTCGGTGCCCACGGTGAGGGTGAGGATGTCGGCGACCCACTCCACCTCGGGGGCGGCGGCCAGGCGGCGCCGCACGTCGGCGACCAGGCGCGGGTCGGCCTGCCGCCCCACCAGCAGGTGCAGGTTGATGCGGCCCAGCACCAGCGCGACCGCGGTGAGCAGGACGCCGATGAGCAGCGAGCCGATCCCGTCCCACACCGCCGACCCGGTGAGGTGGCGCAGGCTCAGCCCGGCGAAGGCCACGGCCAGCCCGGTGAGGGCGGCGGTGTCCTCCAGCAGCACGCTGATGGAGGCGGGCTCGTCGGTACGGCGGATGAAGGCGGCCAGCGGCAGCCCCTCGGCGCGGGCGTCGGCGCGGACCTGCCGGAACGCCTGCCGCCACGAGATGCCCTCCAGCACCGCCGACACTCCCAGCACCAGGTAGCCGACGAGCGGGTCGACCTCGCCGCCGCGGCGGCCCAGCAGGGTCTCCGCGCCCTGGTAGAAGGCGAACAGCGCGCCCATCCCGAAGATCGCCACGGCGACCAGCAGCGTCCAGATGTAGCGTTCCAGGCCGTAGCCGAGGGGGTGGCGGCGGTCGGCGGGCCGGCCGCTGCGCCGCAGCCCGACGAACAGCAGCACCTCGTTGAAGGTGTCGGCGATCGAGTGCGCGGCCTCGGCGGCCAGCGACGCCGACCCGGTGATCAGCGCAGCGGCGACCTTGGCGACGGCGATGCCGAGGTTGGCGCCGAACGCCAGCAGGACGGTCAGCCTGCTCTCGTGCTCCTGGTCGGCCATGCGCGCTCCCGATGACGGCCCGCACTGTCAACCTGCCACCCACCCGCCCCTGGAAACCCCCGGGGGGCCGGCGCCGGCCGCGTGGGTCAGGGGCGGCGCAGGCGTTCGCGGTCGGGCTTGCCCGAGGGCAGCAGGGGGATCGCCTCGACCACGTCCAGTTCGCGGGGGGCGGCGTAGGCGGGCAGCGTCTCGCGCACCCAGGCGCGCAGCGCGGGCAGGTCGGGCGCGTGGGAGGGGTCGTCGGGGACCACGACGGCGGTGACCCGCTCGCCCCACTCGGGATCGGGCCGTCCCACCACGACCGCGTCCCGCACCCCCGGGTGGCCGGCCAGCGCGGCGGCGACCTCGCCCGCCACGACCTTCTCCCCGCCGGTGTTGATGACGTCGTCGGCGCGGCCCCGCACCCGCAGCCGGCCCCGCTCGTCGAACGCCCCCAGGTCCTGGGTGAGGAACCAGCCGTCCCGCAGGGCGGCGGCGGTCAGGCCGGGGCGTCCCCGGTAGCCGGTGAACAGCACCGGCCCGGCCAGGCGGATGCGGCCGTCGTCGCCGACCTCGGCGCGTACCCCCTCCAGCGGGACGCCGTCGTAGACGCAGCCCCCGCAGGTCTCGCTCATGCCGTAGGTGGTGAACACCCGTGCCCCGCGCCGCCGCGCCTCCCGCAGCAGACCGGGGGTGGCGGGCGCGCCGCCGAGCAGGATGGAGCGGAAGGCCGACAGGTCGGCGCCCGCGTCCAGCAGGCGGCGCAGTTGGGTGGGGACGACCGACAGGTGCGCGGCGCCGGAGGCGGCCACGGCCCCGGGGTCCAGGCGCGGCATGATCACCGGTTCGGTGCCGGCCAGCAGGGACCGCACCAGGATCTGGGCGCCGGAGATGTGGCTGGGCGGCAGGCAGCACAGCCACCGCTCGCCGGGGCCCGCGCCGACCCTGGCCAGGGTCGCGCGCGCCGAGTGCCGCAGCGCGTCCCCCGCCAGCTCGACGATCTTGGGTGTGCCGGTGGAGCCGGAGGTGGCGATCAGCAGGGCGGTGCCGTCGGCGACCGGTGCGCCGGGCGCGCCGGTGTGGGGGTGGACGCCGTCGGGGGTCTCGATGGCGTCGGGCGCCAGGGCGTCCAGGAGGGCACGCAGGGCGGGGCGGGGCAGGTCGGGGGCGATCGGGCAGATCGCGGGTCCGGTGCCCTCCAGCGCGGCGGCCAGCAGCTCCGACAGGCGCGGCCCGGGCGGGAGGAGCGCGGCGAGCAGGCGGGCTTGGCGCGGACTGTCCATGGTCCGGCCAGCCTAGGGCACCCCACTGAACGTGTTCGATTCGGGGCGCGGTTGAATGGGGACCTGCCCCAACGGAGAGGAATCCCAGCCCCATGGTTTCGGAGCTGTTCGACCCCGGCGCGTGGAAGGAAGTCGAGGGCTTCGACTTCACCGACATCACCTACCACCGGGCCGTGGACCAGGGAACGGTGCGGATCGCCTTCGACCGTCCCGAGGTGCGCAACGCCTTCCGCCCGCACACGGTGGACGAGCTGTACCGGGCGCTGGACCACGCGCGGATGTCCAGCGACGTCGGGTGCGTGCTGCTGACCGGCAACGGGCCCTCGCCGCGCGACGGCGGGTGGGCCTTCTGCTCGGGCGGCGACCAGCGCATCCGCGGCAAGGACGGCTACAAGTACGCCGAGGGGGAGACCTCGGAGACCATCGACCCGGCCCGCGCGGGACGGCTGCACATCCTGGAGGTGCAGCGGCTCATCCGTTTCATGGGCAAGGTCGTGATCTGCCTGGTGCCGGGCTGGGCCGCCGGCGGCGGGCACAGCCTGCACGTGGTGTGCGACCTGACCCTGGCCAGCCGCGAGCACGCCCGGTTCAAGCAGACCGACGCCGACGTGGCCAGCTTCGACGGCGGGTTCGGCTCGGCGTACCTGGCGCGTCAGGTCGGGCAGAAGTTCGCCCGGGAGATCTTCTTCCTGGGCGAGACCTACAGCGCCGAGGACGCGCACCGGATGGGCATGGTCAACGCGGTCGTCCCGCACGCCGAGCTGGAACGCGCCGGCCTGGAGTGGGCGCGGAAGGTCAACGGCAAGAGCCCGACCGCGCAGCGGATGCTCAAGTACGCCTTCAACCTCATCGACGACGGCCTGGTGGGGCAGCAGGTGTTCGCCGGGGAGGCGACCCGGCTGGCCTACGGCACCGAGGAGGCCGCCGAGGGCCGCGACTCCTTCCTGGACAAGCGCGACCCCGATTGGTCGCGTTTCCCCTGGTATTACTAAGCGGGTACGGTTCCCAGGGGCGAGGCAGGGGGTCAGCGGGTGCGGGTCTACTCCATCCCGATGCGGACACGGTTCCGTGGCGTCACGCGGCGCGAGGGCGTGCTCGTCCACGGACCGGCCGGCTGGGGGGAGTTCTCCCCGTTCGCCGAGTACGGACCCGCCGAATGCGCCCGCTGGCTGGCCGCCGCCCGGGAGGCCGCCGAGGACGGCTGGCCCGCGCCGGTGCGCACCCGGATCCCGGTGAACGCGACCATCCCCGCCGTGGGCCCGGAGGAGGCGCACGCGATGGCGGCGGCGTCGGGCTGCCGCACCGCCAAGGTCAAGGTGGCCGAGCGGGGCCAGGACGAGGCCGACGACATCGCCCGCGTCGAGGCCGTCCGCGACGCCCTCGGCCCGTCCGGGCGGGTGCGGGTGGACGCCAACGGCGCCTGGGATCCCGGCACCGCCGCCCGCGTGATCCGCGCCCTGGACCGGTTCGACCTGGAGTACGTCGAGCAGCCCTGCGCGACGCTGGAGGAGCTGGCGCGGGTGCGCAGGCTGGTGGACGTGCCGATCGCCGCCGACGAGTCGATCCGCCGCGCCGAGGACCCGCTGCGGGTGCGCGCCGCCGAGGCCGCCGACATCGCGGTGATCAAGGTGCAGCCGCTGGGCGGGGTGCGGGCCGCGCTGCGGGTCGCCGAGGCGTGCGGGCTGCCGGTGGTGGTCTCCAGCGCCGTGGAGACCTCCGTCGGGCTGGCCGCCGGGGCGGCGCTGGCCGCCGCGCTGCCCGAGCTGCCGTTCGCGTGCGGGCTGGGCACCCTGCCGCTGCTGGAGGACGACGTCGTGGCCGATCCGCTGCGCCCGGTGGACGGCGCGATCCCCGTCCGCCGCCCCGAGCCCGACCAGGACGCGCTGCGCCGCGTCCACCCCGGGGAGGAGACGGCGCGGCGGTGGCGGGCGCGGATGGAGCGGGCCGCCGCCGTCCTGGACGCCGCCGGCGGGACGGCGTGGCCGATCGGAGCCGTGGGCCGATGAACCCGGCCACCGCGCTGGCCACCGTGCTGGTGGATGAGCTGCTGCGCTGCGGCATGACCGAGGCCGTGCTGGCCCCGGGGTCCCGGTCGGCGCCGCTGGCGCTGGCCCTGCACGCCGCCGAGGAGGCCGGGCGGGTCCGCATGCACGTGCGGATCGACGAGCGGTCGGCCTCGTTCCTGGCCCTGGGCATGGCCAAGCGGTCCGGGCGCCCGGTCGCGCTGGTGTGCACCTCGGGCACGGCCGCCGCCAACTTCCACCCGGCCGTCATCGAGGCGCACGAGTCGGGCGTCCCGCTGATCGTGCTCACCGCCGACCGGCCGCCCGAGCTGCGCGACACCGGCGCCAACCAGACCATCGACCAGGTCAAGCTGTACGGGACGGCGGCGCGCTGGAGCTGCGAGATCGGCGTGCCGGAGAACCGCCCGGGCATGGTGGCCTACTGGCGGTCGCTGGTCAGCCGCGCCTGGGGGCTGGCGCAGGCGCCCGAGCCCGGCCCGGTGCATCTGAACGCCGCCTTCCGCGAGCCGCTGGTGCCCGACGGCGACCACGACTGGTGCGAGCCGCTGGACGGTGACGCCACCGGGTCCTGGACCAAGGTCCGCGCGGCCACGCCCGGGTCGGTGCTGCACGTTCCGCCGACCCGGCGCGGCGTGCTGGTCGTCGGCGACGGCGCCGGCAACGTCAAGCGGTACGTGGCGGCGGCCTCCATGGCGGGCTGGCCCGTGCTGGCCGAGCCCAGCGGCAACGCCCGCTACGGCGACCACGCCCTGTCCTCGCACCATTTCCTGCTGGGCATCCCCGAGTTCGTCGAGCGGCACCGCCCGGAGGTGGTGGTGACCCTGGGCAAGCCCGGGCTGTCACGGCCGCTGCTGTCGCTTCTCAGGCGCGCCGAGGAGCACATCGTGCTGTCGCGCGGCCTGGCCCGCTGGCCCGACCCGGTGCGGTCGGCCACCCAGGTCGCCCAGGACGTGGAGATCCCCGTGGTGTCGGGCGACGACTCCTGGCTCAACTCCTGGCGGGCGGCCGACCGGGCCGCCACCGCCGCCGTGGACGCCGTCCTGGACGCCGCGCCGGAGGTGACCGAGCCGAGGCTGGCCCGCGACCTGGTGGCCGGGCTGCCCGGCGGGTCGCTGCTGCTGGCCGCCGCCAGCATGCCCATCCGGGACCTGGACCAGGTGATGCGTCCCCGCCGCGGCGTCCGGATCATCGCCAACCGCGGCGCCAGCGGCATCGACGGGCTGGTGTCCACCGCGATCGGCGCGGCCCTGGTGCACAGCGGGCGCGCGTACGCGCTGCTGGGCGACCTGGCGTTCCTGCACGACCAGAACGGCCTGATCATCGGGCCCGGCGACCGCCGTCCCGACCTGGCGCTGATCGTGGTCAACAACCGGGGCGGCGGGATCTTCTCGCTGCTGCCGCAGGCGGCGCTGCGCGCCCCGTTCGAGCGGGTCTTCGGCACCCCCCACCAGGTGGACCTGGCCTCGGTCGCCGCCGCGCACGGCCTGCCGTACCGGCTGCTGGAGTCGGCCGCCGACCTGCCCAAGGCGATGGCGGGGGAGGGGCTGCGGATCGTGGAGGCCCGCACCGACCGGGAGGCCAACGCCGCCCTGCACGCCGACCTGCGCAAGGCCGCCTACCACGCCGTCCTGGCCACCCTGAACGCCTGAGCCGGCCCTCATCCTCCGGGGACGGCCAAGGTAATTCAACTTTCAACTTACAATGTAAAGGTGCCGGGCGATGCGACCGCCCATCCTATTGGACCGCTCCAACAAAACCCCGGAGAAAAGCTCAATCGAGGAAGCGGGCCCGCAGAGCGTGGGTGTCCTCGGGGGACCAGCCGTGCTGGGCCAGCCAGCCGGCCACGCCGCCGTGCTCCTCGTCGACCCTGGCCAGGAACTTCTCCATGATGGCGGCGTGCGGCACGTGGCTGTCGGCGGGACGGGAGTCCAGGTCGGCGGCGTAGGTGTCGCTGGCGCGCAGGCGGGCGAGGATGGCCTCGATGCGCTCGCCGGTCTGGGCGTAGTCGGCGACGATCGCCTCGCGGGTGACGCCGGCGGTCTCCAGGGCGATGGCGCAGACGACGCCGGTGCGGTCCTTGCCCGCGGCGCAGTGGACGATGGAGGCGCCGCCGGTGCGGGTCATGACGCGGAGGGCGGCGACGATGGAGTCGGCGCGGTCGCGCAGGTAGCCGAGGTAGTGGCTGATGGAGCGGTCTTCGGCGGTGGCGGTGTCGGCGCGGTTCTGCCAGGGGAGGACCTTGTCGCCGTCGATCTTCTGGGGGGTGCCGGTGTCGGGGGTGTCGGCGGCGACGTCGGTGTTGCGGCCGCCTTCGGGGAAGAGGGAGAGGCGGTGGATGGTGATGGCGGGGATGCGGGTGAGGGGGCCGGGTCCTTCGAGGTGGATTTCGGCGTCGCTGCGCAGGTCGATGACGTTCTTGAGGCGGTAGTCGTCCAGCAGGGTGCGGATGTCGGCGAGGGTGAGCTGCTGGAGGTTGTCGGAGCGCAGTACTCGGCCGCGGCGGGTGGTGCGGCCGTCTGTGGTGGGGAGTCCGCCGAGGTCGCGGACGTTGGACGCCCCGTTGAGATCGATCCATCGTGAGCGCGCGTTCATGGCTTCTGACCTTATATGCCGGGTGTATGAGACCTGGGAGCCAGGGTGGAGATGGCTCCGTGGCGGGGCGCTGTGGCGGCTTGGTGGCCTTTAGCGTTCGAGTGCGCGCCTGGTCGGCGCGTTTGCGCTGATAGGAGGCCATGGATGAGTGTGACGACGCTGGTGGGACCGGGGTCGCGTGCGGGGGGCCGTTCGGGTGGGAGTGATTTCGGGCCGTTGGCGCGTCGGGTGCGTGGGGCGGGGTTGCTGGAGCGGCGCCGGGGCTATTACGTGCGGGCGGTGGGTTTGAATGTGGTGGGGACGGTGGCGGTGTGGGCTGCTGTGGCGTGGGCGGGGGCGTCGTGGTGGGTGGTGTTGCTGGGGGTTCCGCTGGCGGTGTTGTCGGCGCGGACGGGGTTTTTGGGGCATGACGCGGGTCATCGGCAGATCGCCAGGTCGCATCGGGTGAATCGGTGGTTGGGGTATGTGCTGGGGAACGTGATGTTGGGGATGGGGTACGGGTGGTGGAACGACAAGCACAATCGGCATCACGCCAATCCGAACCATGTCGGTAAGGATCCTGATGTGGGGGAGGGCGTGTTCGTGTGGACGCAGCGGCAGGCGGCGGCGCGGCGTGGTGGTGTGGGGGGGTGGATGGCGCGGCGGCAGGCGTGGTTGTTCTTCCCGTTGTTGCTGCTGGAGGGGCTGAATTTGAAGGTGAGCAGTGCGTTGGATCTGCGGCGGTTGCCGTGGCGTGCGCGGCTGCTGGAGGGGTCGCTGATGGCGGCGCATGTGGTGGGGTATGGGGTGTTGGCGTTCGGGTTGCTGTCGCCGGGGAAGGCCGTGGTGTTGATGGCGGTGCATCAGGGGTTGTTCGGGGTGCATTTGGGGTGTGCGTTCGCGCCCAATCACAAGGGGATGGCGATGCCGGGGGAGGGTGAGCGGTGGGATCATCTGCGGCGGCAGGTGCTGACGTCGCGGAATGTGCGTGGTGGTGTGGTGACCGATTACCTGTTGGGCGGGTTGAACTATCAGGTGGAGCATCATCTGTTCCCGAGTGTGGCGCGGCCGAATTTGCGGAGGTTGCAGCCGTTGGTGCGGGAGCATTGTGAGCGGGTGGGGTTGGCGTATGTGGAGACGGGGCTGGTGGCTTCGTACCGGGAGGCGTTGCGGCATTTGAGTGATGTGGGGTCGGTTGCCCGGTCGTGAGGGGGTGGTCGGCTCTATGCTGATCGGCTATGCCTGAGGGACACACGATTCATCGTCTGGCCGCCGAGCATCGGCGGTTGTTCGGTGGCTGGCGGGTGGGGGCGTCCAGTCCGCAGGGGCGGTTCGCGGCGGGGGCGCGGTTGCTGGATGGGCGGGTGGTGGTGGACGCCGACGCGCATGGCAAGCATCTGCTGGTGGGGTTCGATGGGGATCGGGTGCTGCACGTCCATCTGGGGATTTACGGGACGTATGGGATGGGTGCGGGGGTGGCTCCGGCGCCGACGGGTGCGGTGCGGTTGCGGCTGGTGGGTGAGGCGGGGTGGGCGGATCTGCGAGGGCCGAACGTGTGCGAGGTGCTGGATCGGGGTGAGGTGAAGGTGCTGCGGGATCGGTTGGGGGCCGATCCGTTGCGGGCGGATGCCGATCCGGAGGTGGCGTGGCGGCGGATCGCGCGGACGCGGACGTGTGTGGGGGTGTTGTTGCTGGATCAGTCGGTGGTGGCGGGGCCGGGGAACATCTACCGGGCGGAGGTGCTGTTCCGGCAGGGGGTGCATCCGGGGGTGCAGGGGCGTGCGCTGGGGCGGCGCCGGTGGGAGGCGATCTGGGATGACCTGGTGGTCTTGATGGCGGAGGGGGTGCGGACGGGGCGGATCGATACGGTGCGTCCTGAGCACACGCCGGAGGCGATGGGGCGTCCGCCGCGGGTGGATGATCATGGTGGTGAGGTGTACGTGTACCGGCGGGCGGGGTTGCCGTGCCTGGTGTGCGGGCATGGGGTGCGGACGGCGGTGCTGGCGGGGCGGAATCTGTTCTGGTGCCCGGTGTGCCAGCCGTCGGAAGGGCACGAGGGGTAAGCGGGGGAGCGGCGCGGGTCGGCGGCGCGGGTCGGCGGCGCGGGTCAGCGGGGTGGGCCGCCGGGGGGCTGGTCGCCGTCGTGGCCGTCGATGTGCTCGTGGGAGATGGGGGCGGCGACGGTGCGGGCGTGGTGGGGTGGCGCGGTGCGTCCGGCGTTGGGTTCGTCGGGGTCTTCGTCGTGGGTGCGGGGGCGGGCGGCGCGTTTGCCGTGGAGGGCGCGGGCGAGGGGTTCGGCGGTGCGGGCGAGCAGGGGGCCGGTGGTGGCGAGGATGAGGACGTAGGCGGCGGCGAGGGGGCCGAGGCGGGGGGTGGTGCCGGCGGAGACGGCGAGGCCGGCGATGACGATGTTGAATTCGCCGCGGGGGAGGAGGGCGGCGCCGGCGCGGAGCCGCCCGGTGGGGCCGACGTGGGCGCGGCGGGCGGCGTACCAGCCGGTGGCCAGTTTGGTGGCGATGCCGGCCAGGGCGAGCAGTGCGGCGACGCCGATGACGGGTGGGAGCTGGGCGGGGTCGGTGTGCAGGCCGAAGAAGACGAAGAAGACGGCGGCGAACAGGTCGCGCAGGGGGCTGAGGATCTTCTGGGCGGTGTGGGCGATGGGGCCGGACAGGGCGATGCCGACGAGGAAGGCGCCGACGGCGGCGGAGACCTGGAGTTGCTGGGCGATGCCGGCGACCAGGACGGTGAGGCCGAGGACCTTCAGTAGCAGGACCTCTTCGCTGGGGCTGGCGACGAAGCGTTCGACCAGGGCGCCGTGGCGCAGGGCGATGTAGAGGATGACGGCGATGGTGAGGGCGGCGATGCCGAGGGTGGTGGCGCCGCGGGCCAGGGAGGCGCCGCCGAGGACGGCGGTGAGGATGGGCAGGTAGGCGGCCATGGTGAGGTCTTCGAAGACCAGGACCGACAGGACGGCGGGGGTTTCGCGGTTGCCGACCCAGTCCAGGTCGCCGAGGACCTTGGCGGTGATGCCGGAGGAGGTGACGTAGGTGACGCCGCCCAGGACGAGGGCGGCGACGGGTCCCCAGCCGAGCAGGAGGGCGGCGATGGCGCCGGGGGCGGCGTTGAGGACCAGGTCGATCAGGCCGGTGGGGGCGGCGGTGCGCAGGGTGGTGACCAGTTCGTCGGCGGTGTACTCCAGGCCGAGGGTGAACAGCAGGAGGATGACGCCGACTTCGGCGCCGATGGCGACGAAGTCCTCGCTGGCGCCCAGGTGGAGGATGCCGCCGGAGCCGAAGGCGAGGCCGGCCAGCAGGTAGAGGGGGATGGGGGAGATGGAGAAGCGGGTGGAGACGGCGCCGAGGAGGCCGAGCGCGAGGATGATCGCGCCCAGTTCGATCAGTTGTACGGCGGTGTCCATGGTCCCCCGTCGTTCATCGGCGCGTCGTGCGCGGGCCGCGGGCGCGCCGGCCGGTCACCTGCGGGCCGGTCGCCGGTCGTGTCGGGGGGCGGGTCATCCGTTGGCGAGGATCGAGGCGACGCCGGCGGTTCCTTCGCCGGTGCCGACGACCACGACGATGTCGCCGGCGGCGAAGGTGAAGTCGGGCCGGGGGCTGGCGATGACCTGGCCGCCGCGGACGACGGCGACGATGGAGGCGCCGGTGCGGGTGCGGGCCTGGGTGTCGGCGAGGGTGCGGCCGTCGTAGGGGGAGCCGGGCGCGATCGGGTACTGCTCGGTGACCAGGCCCTCGACCTGGCGGTGCAGGTCGTTGAGGCGTTCGACGACGCGGCCTGTGCCGAGCAGCTCGGCGATGGCGTTGGCCTCCTCGGTGGACAGCTTGACGGTGGCCACGCAGCTGTCGGGGTCCTCCCGGTCGTAGATGACCAGGTCCTTGCGGCCGGTGCGGTGGGAGATCACCGCGATCTGGCGGCCGCGTGCGGTGGTGAGGACGTGCTGCAGGCCGATGCCGGGCAGCGCGGTGCGTTCGACGTCCACGGGTCTTCCTTCATTGGCGACATGGGCGGGTGAGTCGGGGTCACCGTCCGTCATGATCCCAGATCGGCGGCGGGCTTGGTGGCCGGGGTGGCCTTGCGGGGCGTGTCAGTTTTCGTCCGGTCCCCGGTCAGGCCCCTCGGCCGACTCGGCTCGGCCGACTCGGCTCGGCCGGCCGGTGGGCTCGGTCAGCCCTGGAGGGCGTACTGCATGGCGCGGAACTTGGTCTGGGCCTCGGCGAGCTCGGCGGCGGGGTCGGAGTCGGCGACGATGCCGCACCCGGCGAACAGGCGGGCGCGGGTGCCCTCGAGCTGGGCGCAGCGCAGCGCGATGCCCCATTCGCCGTCGCCGCGGGCGTCCACCCATCCCACGGGGCCGGCGTAGCGGCCGCGGTCCATGCCCTCCAGCTCGCGGATGAGGTGGAGGGCGGTGCCGGTGGGGGTGCCGCACACGGCGGGGGTGGGGTGCAGGGCGGCCAGGACGTCCAGGACGGAGCGTTCCCGGTCGAGGCGGCCGCGGACGGGGGAGGCCAGGTGCATCACGTTGGGCAGGGTGAGCAGCTGCGGCCGGTCGGGGACGGTCAGCTGGGAGCACAGCGGCGCCAGGGCGTCGCGGACCATCTCGGCGGCGTAGGCGTGCTCTTCCAGGTCCTTGGGCGAGGACGACAGGCGGGCGGCGCGGCGTGCGTCGTCGTCGGGTGAGGTGCCGCGCGCGGTGGTGCCGGCCAGGACCAGGGAGGCGACCTCGCCGCCGGTGCGGCGGATCAGCAGCTCGGGGGTGGCGCCGACCAGCCCGGCGCAGGAGTAGGTGTAGCAGCCGGGGAACCGCGCGGCCAGGCGGGCCAGCAGGACGCGGGCGTCGATGGGCTCGGGGGCGTGCGCGTACAGGTCGCGGGCCAGCACCACCTTGCCGAGGTGGCCGCCGCGGATGCGGTCGACGGCGGCGGCCACGGCGCCCTGCCAGGCCGGTGCGTTCAGGGCGCCGTCGCTCCAGGTCAGCCGTCCCGGCGGGCGTGGCGGGCGTGGCAGCGCCGGGGGGCCGGGGTCCTCGCCGATGGTGGTGAGCCAGGCGCGGCCGCCGCGGCGGCCCAGGATCCGCCGTGGCACGATCAGCACCGAGTCGGGGGACTTGGGGTCGAATCCGAACCCGCCGAACGCGACGGGACCCGACCCGGGCACGCCTACTTCGTCGTCGATGGAGGCGGCGCCGAACCGGTCGCGCAGCCACCGCGCGGCCACGTCGAACCGGTCGGGGCCGCCGGGCAGGTCGACGCGGGCGGCCTCGCCCCAGCCGACGATGCCCTCCCCGTGCCGGACCCAGGCCAGCGCGGCCGGGTGCGGCAGGCGGGCGATCAGGTCGCCGGGGTCGTCGATGGGGACGGTGCGGGCGACCAGGCGGTCGGACGCGCTCACGGCCAGGTTCACGCAAGCCACCCTACGGCAGAGTTGAACCCGTTCAAACCCACCTCGGGGGATCGCCGTGAGGCGTCCGCCACATCAGCGGGGCGCGCGGGCGCGGGCCAGGTACACCATGTCGGGCTCGCCGCGCGGCACCGGCACCGGCAGCGCCTCCACGTGCGCGAACCGTTCCCGCAGCAGGTCCTCGAAGGCGGGCGCGGCGCCCGCGCTCCACACCGCCAGCACGCCCCGCGCGGTCAGCAGCCCGGCCAGCATCCGCAGCCCGTCGCGCCCGTACAGGCGCGCGTTGCCCGGCGTGACCGTCCACTCCGGCCCGTTGTCGATGTCCAGGCACACCACGTCGAACCCGCTGTCCCCGCCGTCCTGGCCCGCCGAGGCCGGCCAGCCGACCAGGTCGGCGCGCACCACCCGGACGCGGGGATCGGACAGGGCGTCGCGCGAGAAGGGCGCCAGCGGGCCGCCCGGGCCGTGCCAGGCGATCACGGCGGGCTCGCGCTCCACCACCGTCACCTCGGCCACCTGCGGCAGCCGCAGCGCCTCGGCCAGCGAGAACCCCACGCCCAGCCCGCCGATCAGCATCCGCGCCGGCGCCGCCAGCCCCGCCGCGGCCGCGCGCACCAGCAGCCGCTCGGACTCCCCGTTGCGGGTGTCCATGAGGAACACCCCGTTGCTGATGATCTCGTAGTGCCCGTCGTGCGCGCGGCGCAGCACCAGCTCGCCGCCGGCGCCCGCGCCGCGCTCGACCACGACGGGCTCCCGCCGCCCCGGAATCGCCATGCCCCCGACCCTAAGGGCCGCGGCCCCCCGCCCGTGAACGCCCGCTTGCGTCCCCCGCTGTCCGCTGACGGCGGACAGCGGGAACCGTCCTTCACCCCCCGGTGTTGTCGTGTAACCATGTAATCAACGGAGGTACGGATGGACTCTCGACCCGACCCTCGCCCCGACCCCGCCGAGCCGCTGGACGCCTACTCCCGCGTGGTGTCGGCCGTCGCCGCCGAGCTCACCCCCCGCGTCGCCGGGCTGCGCGTCCGCCACGGCGGGCGCGAGGGCGCCGGATCGGCGGTGGTGTTCACCGCCGACGGGTTCCTGCTCACCAACGCCCACGTCGTCGGCCGCGCCCGCGACGGGCAGGCGTCCTTCGCCGACGGCACCACCACCTCCTTCACCGTGGTCGGCACCGACCCCCTGTCGGACCTGGCCGTGGTCCGCGCCGACGGCGCCACCCCCGGCCCCGTCACCCTCGGCGACAGCGACCGGCTCGTCACCGGCCAGCTCGTCGTCGCCGTCGGCAACCCCCTCGGCCTGGCCGGATCGGTCACCGCCGGCGTCGTCAGCGCCCTGGGCCGCTCACTGCCCACCCGCAGCGGCAACGCCGCCCGCGTCATCGAGGACGTCATCCAGACCGACGCCGCCCTCAACCCCGGCAACTCCGGCGGCGCCCTGGCCGACTCCCGCGGCCACGTCGTCGGCGTCAACACCGCCGTCGCCGGCATCGGCGTCGGCCTGGCCGTCCCGATCAACGCCACCACCCGCCGCATCATCGGCACGCTGATGCGCGACGGCCGGGTCCGCCGCGCCTTCCTCGGCGTGGTCGCCGCCCCCGTCCCCCTCCCCGCGTCCCTGCGCACCCGCCTGGGGCAGGACGAGGCGCTGCGCGTCGCCGAGGTCGTCGCCGGCAGTCCCGCCGACCGGGCCGGGCTGCGCCGCGGCGACCTGGTCCTCACCGCCGGCGGCGCCCCCGTCAGCCACGCCCAGAGCCTGCAGCGCCTGATGTTCGCCGACGCGATCGGACGCCCCCTGCCCATCACCGTCCTGCGCAACGGCGCCATGGTCGACGTCATCGCCCAGCCCGTCGAACTGGACGCCGAGCACGCCTGACCCGCGCCTGACCCGGCGGTTAGTTCACCCCCGCTTGCACGTAAAGTAACGCCGCCGTAACGTTCCGCGCCCTATCGTTGTCAAACGAAAATCATTGTCCCCCGGGCGGGACACGCGCGCCCGCGCGCGATCACCCCGGGTGACCGGAACACCACACCAGTACGCCACACCAGTACGCCACAGGAACGCCACACAGGCGGCATGCGACGACACGGGGGTGCGCACGTGGGCTTCACCACGGGCAGGCGGCGGGACGCCGCGCGGCGCCCCGCCGCCCCCGTCCCGATCCTGCTGCCCCTGCTGAGCGGCCTCCTGCTGCTCGTCCTCGGCTCCGCCGTCCCCGGCGGCGCCGACACCGGCCCCGCCTTCCCCTCCCTCGACCCCCATCCCGCCACCGCCACCTTCACCGGCACCGGCACGGCCGTCGACGCCCGTCCCGCCCTCGCCGCCTTCACCGCCGCCGCGGGCATCGCCCCCGACCTCTACGCGGGCCCCTGCGGCGAGGACGAACGCCCCCGCGAACGCGAAGGCGGCGGGCACACCCAGGTCCGGCTGCGCTGCGCCACCCCCGGCACGCGCCTGGTGAAGACCGCCGACCACCCCGCGCAGCGCTGCCCCGGCGCCCGTACCGCCGCCGCCGCGCGCCCGCCCGGCCACGACGGCCGGCCACCCCAGCCACGCGCACGGGACACGGCCACCGCCATCGCCCTGCTCCAGGTGCTCCGCTGCTGACTCCGGCGCCGCCCCCGCACGGGCACCACACCCGGCACACCCGCGTCACCGGCCCATCCGCACGGCACCGACGGCCGCCGCACGTCCCCGACGACGACGGCGCCCGCCGATGCCGCGCCGACCGGCCGCGCGACCGGACCCGCAAGAGGCCGCGGAGCCGCCCCTAGGCCCTCACGCCCCTACCCCGTGCCCGCCCCGGAGGGCGGCCGCACCCTGGAGGATCCCGCATGCGCTCGTTCGTCGAACACGCCCGCTCCTTCCGCGCCCGCATGGCCGCCGACGGCCGCCACCTGGCCTCCCTGGCCCGCGGGCAGGCGCCGCTGGCACTGTTCATCAGCTGCTCCGACTCCCGCGTGATGCCGTCCCTGATCACCGGGGCCCGTCCCGGCGAGCTGTTCGAGCTGCGCACCGCCGGCGGCATCGTCCCCCGCTACGACCTGGACCGGCCCGCCGGGGAGACCGCCACCATCGAATTCGCCGTCAACGCCCTGGGCGTGGCCGACATCGTGGTGTTCGGCCACTCCCACTGCGCCGCCGTCACCGCCCTCACCCGCCGCGACCCCCTGCCCACCGTCCCCGCCCTGCGCCGCTGGCTCACCCACCCCGCCGCCGGCGACCCCGCCAGCGACACCCACAAAGACCACACCAAGGAACACGCCAAGGAACACGCCAAGGAACACGCCAAGGAACACGCCAAGGAACGCAAACACCGCAAAGAACGGCACGAGCAGCGGCAGGAACAGCGGCAGGACTCGGTGCGCCGCCACGTCCTCGCCCAGCTGGACCGCCTCCGCGGCTACCCCTGCGTCGCCGAACGCCTCGCCCGCGGCCGCATCGCCCTGCACGGCTGGCTCTACGAGGTCGACACCGGCGCCGTGCTGGCCCACCGTCCCGCCACCGGCGCCTTCGGGCCCCTGTGACCCCCGGAGGACGATCATGACGGGCACCTCCGCCGCCCCGCCCGGCACGGGCGGGCCCGCCTGGCGCGCCGACCTGGCCGCCTCCCTCGTGGTGTTCCTCGTCGCGCTGCCGCTGTGCGCCGGCGTCGCCGTCGCCTCCGGCGTCCCCGCCGAACTCGGCCTCATCACCGGCATCGTCGGCGGCCTGGTCGCCGGCGCCCTGCCCGGCAGCAGCCTCCAGGTCAGCGGCCCCGCCGCCGGCATGACCGTGCTGGTCTACGAGGCCGTCCACCGCCACGGCCTGCCCGCCCTCGGCATGCTGGTCCTCGCCGCCGGGCTGCTGCAACTGCTGCTGGGCGCGCTGCGGCTGGGACGCTGCTTCCGCGCCATCTCCATCGCCGTCGTCGAAGGCATGCTCGCCGGGATCGGCCTGACCATCATCGCCGGGCAGCTGTACGCCATGGCCGGGGTCACCGCACCCGAAACCGGACCCGGCAAGATCGCCGGGCTGCCCGGGCTCCTCACCGGCACCCACGCGCCCCCCGGAGCACTGCCCGCCCTCGCCGCCTCCGCCGCGCTCGGCGCCGCCACCCTCGCCCTGCTGGCCGCCTGGCCCCGCCTGCCCCGCCCCATCCGCGGCATCCCCGCGCCGCTGGCCGCCGTCGCCCTGGCCACCGCCGCCGTCCCCCTGCTCGGCCTGCCCGTCCAGCGCCTCCGAGTACAAGGACTGCTCGACGCCATCCACCCGCCCGGAACCGACGGGCTCACCGCCCTCGCCGACACCGCCGCCCTCGGCACCATTGCCGCGATCGCGCTCATCGCCTCCGCCGAAACCCTCTTCAGCGCCGCCGCCGTCGACCGCATGCACCACGGCCCCCGCACCGACTACGACAGAGAACTGCTCGCCCAAGGCGCCGGCAACACCGTCTGCGGCGCACTGGGCGCCCTGCCCATGACCGCCGTCATCGTCCGCAGCGCCGCCAACGTCCAGGCCGGCGCCCGCACCAAGGCCGCCCGCATCATGCACGGCGCCTGGCTCCTGCTGTTCGCCGCGGCCGCCCCCGCCGCCCTCGGCCACATCCCCCTGCCCGCCCTGGCCGCCGTCCTCCTCCACGCCGGATGGAAACTCCTGCCCACCGGGCAGCTACCCGCCCTCTGGCGGCGGCACCGCGGCGAAGCGGTCATCCTGGTCTCCACCGCCACCGCCGTCCTCACCCTCAACCTCTTCGAAGGCGTCCTGCTCGGCCTCCTGCTCGCCGTGGTGAAAACCGCCTGGGAAACCTCCCACGTCGACCTGGAGGTCACCGACGACGGCGCCGGACCCGTCCGCGTCGCCCTCACCGGCAACGCCACCTTCCTGCGCCTGCCCAGAATGCTCGACACCCTCGAAGAACTGCCCCGCGACCGCCCCATCCGCCT